>JAVBRL010000100.1:0-9980 GCA_031547985.1 Synergistaceae bacterium | reverse complement strand
GGCGGTGTTTCGATACTGGCCGCTTTCGCGTTTGGGCGTTCCCCATTAACGGGACGAACGGAAATCGTTCATGAGGACGGTATGGTTTCCCGGCCATATGGCGAAGGGAAAGCGCCAACTCGAGGGCTTGGCTGCATCGCTTGACGTCGTCGTCGAGGTGCGCGACGCCCGTGCCCCACGCATGTGTTCTTCGCCGGCGGTCGGGCTTTTGGGCGAACGGATCGATGTGTGGACGGTCCTTTCGAAAGCCGACCTCGCCGATGAAAAAACAACCGATAAATGGCTTGACGCATTACGCGCCCAGGGGTTGAACCCCTGGGCGCTCGATTTGCGCGGGAGTGCGAAAAAGGGAGGAGACGGAAAAAAATATACCCTAGCCCCCTTTTTGAAAGCGCTTTCCGCACGGTCCGCGCGCATCGCGCACCGCGAGTTGAGGCTTGCCGTCGTGGGGATCCCCAACGGCGGCAAATCGCTGCTTTTAAACCAGATCTTGGGCAAGAAACGGGCGGCGGTGGGTGGCATTCCCGGTGTGACGAAAGGCGTATCGTGGTTTCGCGCGGGAAATCTTCTCGTCGTCGACTCGCCAGGCATTTTGGACCCGCGCGCCGATCCGAGAATCCATCGCATGCTGAGCTGGCTCGCCTCGACACGCGGCCAGGTCGTGGGCTCGTGGGAGCAGCACGCGCTCGAATGCATCGCTTTTCTGGTGCGCCACGAAAAATGGAGCGGGATCGAAGCGGCTTGGGGGATCGCGGCTTCTTCTGGTACTTCTTCGCCGGAGCTTCTTGAGGCGATCGGCAAAAGGCTGGGGAAAATCCAAAAAGGAGGGCGTGTCGATGTGGAAGCGGCGGCCAAGACCTTTTTGGAGTCTTTCGCAGCAGGGAAACTGGGGCGGGTGAGCTTGGAAGCGCCCACGTCGCAGCCGCCGTGGGAGGAGCTTTCGTGAAACGCCCCGTCGTCGCCGGGGTGGACGAAGCGGGGCGCGGGCCTCTCGCGGGACCCGTCGTCGGGGCCGCAGTAGTGCTCACGGCGAGCCAGATGAAAATCCTGCGAAGCGAAGGGCTGGCGGACTCGAAAAAAATGACCCCCCGCTGCCGCGAGCGCGTGTTCGAAAAAATGAAAGACCTGGGCGTGCTCTGGAAGGCGCGCGCCGTTTCCCACCGGCGCATCGATCGTATCAATATCCTGCGGGCGTCGCTTGAAGCGATGTCGTGCTCGCTTTTGGCGCTGCCGGTTGCCGTGGATCTCGTGGTCGTCGATGGGACGATTCCCTTGCCATGCCCGTGCGCGCAGAAAACGCTCGCGAAGGCCGATGCGAAAGTGCCCGCCGTGCAGGCGGCGTCCGTGGTGGCGAAAGTGCTGCGAGACCGTGTCATGACGGCCCTGGACCGGCTCTATCCCGAGTACGGCTTCGCGGGGCATAAGGGGTATCCGACGCTGTTGCACCGGCGAACGCTGGCGATGTTGGGGCCGTGTCCTGTTCATCGCCTGAGCTTCGCCGGGGTTTGCGTTTCGAGAGGGGGGAAATAGCCGTGTGTCCTGTCGGAGGAGTCGGCGGCGGAGCTTCCGGGCAGATGGGGCAGGTCGATTCCCAGCTGCAGCAGGTCCGCACTCCGCAGACTGAAGGACAGCCCGTCAGCCGCGCGACGTTGTCGCGCATCCCGTCGGGCATGGTCGTCGAAGGGCTTGTGGTCGCACAGGAAGGCAACGCCTACCAGGTCCGTATCGGCTCGCAGCTTTTGAACGCGCAGGCGACGCTCCCCCTTTTTGTGGGGCAACGTTTCCGCGCCGTGTGGGACAACTCGGGCGATGTCCCCGTATTGCGCCTGCAGCAAAGCGACCTCGCGATGATCGCGTGCTTTTCCGGCAAAGACCAGCAGGTGGCGCAACTGTTGCTCGCACGGGGACTGCCGGTTTCCGAAGAGGTCCTCTGGGACCTGCGAAGCGCGTGGCTCGCCACGGGGGGAGACCCCCGGCAGCTGGGGTCCGTGGTCGAGCTGTGGGCGCGCGGCATTCCGGTCACGCAGGGCAACGTCGAAACGCTTTCATGGTACCTGCAGCTCCTGCCGGAACAGGCGGCCGCTTATTGGAAAGAAATCCGCGACCGTTTGCGCTCGCGTTCGCACTCCTCCCCCAAGGAGCTTCTCAAGGCCCTCGAGGAAGGGGGCGGCGACGCGTCGAAATTCCTCAAAGCTCACGGAATGGCGAGTCGCCCGATCAAGGAGGGGATCAGCCCCGCGATGCTGAGCGCGCCTTCCTGGTGGCCGGTGGGGCAGGAGGAATTTCCCCTCATGGCTCGCGTTTCGTTCGCGAACAGGGAGTGGGACGAGAAAAAAATTTGCTGGGTCGCCTTTGGGCTCGAAGGAAAAAGCCTGGGGCCCATCGAAGGCGAAGCGCTCACAAACGGCAAGGCGCTTTCCGCGAGCCTGCGGGCCGAACGCGACTCGACGGCGCGTTTCTTGAAAAACCATTTGAGCACACTGCGGCGCGACCTTGGCGAACTTGCCATTCCCGTGCAGAACTTGGCTGTTGGCGTGATCGCCTCGAAGGACGCGCCCAGCGGGCACGGCGTGGATATGGAGGCGTAGGGAAACGCCTATGGCCCGCAAGAAAATCCCGGAGGCGGTGGCGCTCGAATACAGTAAGGACAAACACCTCGCCCCGACGGTGACGGCGAAGGGGCGCGGCCTAATCGCGGAAAAAATCGTCGACGTCGCGCGCGAAGCCGAAATTCCGATCGTGGAGGACGCCGCGCTCGTGAGCGCGCTGCTCGTCCTCGAGCTGGGGGAGGAGATTCCGCCGGAGCTTTACCAGGCGGTGGCGAAGATCCTCTCTTTCGTCTACGAAATGGACCGAAAAAGCGGGAGGCCGTCCTCGTGAATTCGATGAGCCCGCACGACTTGGGGCGCGAGGGCGAGCGACTGGCGCTCGATTACTTGTGTTCGTTGAAAGGCTGGAAAGTCCTCGAGCGCAACGTACGCTTGAAACAGGGGGAGCTCGACATCGTGGCCTTCGACGAGCCGGAAAACGAGCTTGTCGTGGTGGAGGTGCGTACGCGGCGCATCGGGGCGATGTCGCCCGCCGAGACGACCGTGGGGCCGCTCAAACTCGGAAAGCTGATCCGTTTCGGCCGCATGTACGTGGAACGCGCCCGCTACGAGGGATACTGGCGCATCGACGTGATCGCCGTGACGCAGGACGCCCAGGGTCAATACGAGATCGAACACTACCGCAACGCCGAACAGAGCATGCCTCGCTAGGAGTGTCTTCACCGTAGCACAAACCTTTCCCGACTGATATACTTCGAAAAGTAAGAAAGTAAGAGTAGAAAACGTTTTCGAGCGAGAACGTTTTGTCCGGATCCACCCCGTACCTTCGACCCGCCGCGACGCGGCCGGCGCTATTTTCTCTGAACCCCTGTTTCTCCTTTATTTTTTGTTTTTTTGTTCCTTCTGACTCTTTCTAATTCAAGGAGGCTATGGTCGATGAATCCTGTTTGGGGTGTCACGCTGCGTGGAATCCAGGCTCTGCCCGTGGAAGTCGAGGTGGAGATGACGGGAGGGCTTTTTTCCATCACGCTCGTGGGACTGCCCGATACGGCGGTCAAGGAGGCCCGCGAGCGTGTGCGGGCGGCGCTTCGAAGCGTGGGGCTCGTCCTGAAAGGACGTATCGCCGTGAACCTGGCTCCCGCGGACCTGCCGAAGGAAGGGGCGCTACTTGACCTGCCGCTTGCCGTCGGGATGGCCTGCGGTGCGGGGATGATCCATCTGGAGGCTCCCGCGCTTTTTCTGGGGGAGCTCGCGCTCGACGGGCGTGTGCGCGGCGTGCGGGGGGCCGTTCCCGCCGCCGTTTTGGCGCGCGAGAAAAAAATCCCCCTGTACGTATCGGAAGACAACGCATTGGAGGTCTCGCTCGTCAAGGGCGTTGAGGCGTACGCCGTGAAGTCGCTCGACGAGATTTTGGGGGCCTTTTTGGGGCGTGTGCAGCTTTCGCCGATCACGGCGAGCGAGCTCCCGTACGACCCGCCCGCGGCGGACCCCGACTTGGCGGATATCAAAGGGCACTCGGCCGCGAAGCGAGCGCTCGAAATCTGCGCGGCGGGCCATCACAACATTTTGATGAGTGGTTCTCCCGGTTCGGGCAAGACGCTCCTGGCGCGGGCGCTGCGCGGCATCTTGCCGCGGCTTTCCGACGAGGAGCTGATGGAGGTGCTGCTCGTTCGCAGCACGGCGGGGTTGTCTCTGGGCTCGGGAAGGGAACGCCCTTTTCGCTCGGTACACCACACGGCGAGCACGGTCGCGATCTGCGGCGGAAGCAGCTCGCTGCGCCCCGGCGAGATCTCGCTCGCCTCGCGTGGCGTGCTGTTTCTGGACGAATTTCCGGAGTTTCCGAAGGACGTGCTCGAAAGTTTGCGACAACCCCTCGAAGACGGAACCATCACGGTGAGTCGCGCGGCGGGAAGTGTGGCTTATCCGGCGCGCGTGCTGCTCGTGTGCGCGTGCAACCCCTGCGCGTGCGGCTATGCGGGAGACCCGGTCGAAAAGTGCCGCTGCACGCCCCACACACTCGACCGCTATCGTCGCCGCCTCTCGGGGCCGATCCTCGACCGCATCGACCTTCATGTGAGCGTGCCGAGGCTGTTGCCGGAGGAACTCGTGAACCTCGAGGGACATTGCGGGCAGGCGAGCGAGGTGGTGCGCGATCAGGTGCAGCGTGCGCGCGACCGGCAGATCGAGCGCTGGAAGGCGTTCGGTTACCAGTGCAACGCGGAGCTGCCCGAGAAGATGCTGCGGCGCCACCTGGAGCTCGCCGCGGACGTGAAGCCGTTTTTGCGCGATTCGATGGGGATGCTGAAGCTCTCCGGGCGAGGCCTCTCGCGCGTGCTGCGCGTCGCGCGCACGATCGCCGACCTGGGCGACTCCGAGACGGTCGAGGTGTCTCATGTGGCAGAAGCGCTCGCTTACCGGGAAGGGTCGGCCCTCGCATGGAAAGGCTGAAAGCGCTGCTGCGGCTTAATGCGTGCCATGGATGCGGGGTACGCGTCCTTGAAAAGCTCGAAAGTCGCGCGACACCTCCTGAAGCGCTCTTCGGCTTGGACGGCCCGTCGCTTCAGGCTGAAGTGGGGCTCTCGGAAGACGCGCGGGCGTTTTTGTCGAAACTCGTCCGCAAGGGGTGGGCCGAAGAGGAGCTCGATCGATGCGCGCGTTTGAACGTCGACGTGATCTGCTGCGACGACGCGCATTATCCGAAATCGCTCTGGGACTTGGCGGATCCTCCGATTGCGCTCTATATTCGGGGATCGCGCAGGCCGGGGGCTCCAGCCGCCGTCGGCGTCGTGGGAACCCGACGCCCGAGCGCCTACGCGTTGAAAACGGCGCGAAAGATCGGAATGGGGTGTGCCCACCGCCTGTGGGACCTCGTGAGCGGCGGGGCGCTGGGGATCGATGGTGCGGCGCATCGCGGGGTGCTTGATATCCAAGGAGGGGAAGGGGCGACGTTCGCCGTGCTCGGCACCGGCGTCGACCGGGTCTTCCCGGCCGAACACCGGGGACTTTTCGAGGAGATCCGCGAACGCGGCGCGCTTGTTTCGGAATATCCTCTCGGCGCGGGGGGCGAGGCGTGGCGTTTTCCGCGGCGCAACCGGATCATCGCCGCCCTTTGCCGACGATTGGTCGTCGTCGAAGCGCCCACCAAAAGCGGAGCGTTAATCACCGCACGCATGGCGCTCGAGATGGACCGCGAAATTTGGGCGATCCCTGGGCGGATCGACGAGGCGTGCTGCCGCGGCTCGAACCGGTTGCTTTTCGACGGTGCGTTGCCGTTGATCGACTTGGACGATTTTTTCGAGCTGTACGCGGGGCAGCGGTCGCTTTTCGAGGGGGAGAAGATTTCTCTTTACGCACAAGAGGCAGGAGGAGTATCCTTAAGTGAATCCGAACGCGTGCTGCTCGAATTTCTTCGCCTTCAGAGCGGACGTACGGTTGACAACCTGTCCGATGGCTGTAAAATGAGCGCCGCCGAGGTTCTTAAAGCCTTGGCGATTCTTTCCGCGAACGGTTTGGTTTATTCGTCCGGTCCGGGACGTTACGCAGCGAGCTGATAAAGAGCTGCGGGTGTGGGGGAGACATTGTGGGGGAGATAGAGATGAGAGTCCTCACGGAGCAGGAACTTCGTTTACTGACGCCTGAAGCCGCGAGCTTGGCGTATCGTTGTTTGTACGTGTACGGCTATCCTGCCGTGCTTGTGGAGCATGCGCTTTTGGAAGCGTTCATGCTCGCCCGCATCCATCAATGCCGGATGGGTGTGGAGGTCTTTGAGCAGTTGGTGGAAAACGCCTGTTACAACATGCCCCTCATGCAGGCCGACTCCGAAGGGACGTTCGGCGCGGGCTGGGAAACGTTGCCGAGGGGTTACTGTTGAGCTTAAACGGTGGGAGGAATGGAAAATGACGAAGGGCCAAGCCGGCGAAAATGAAGGCACCAAGATGACCCGGCCAAGAAAAACCGCAAAGGTTGCGGTGTCCGACGAGAAAAAAACTCGAAAGCCTCGGGAGACGAAGTCCCCGGACGCTTTGGAAAAGCCAATGCCCCCCGTGTCGCCAAAGGCGACAAAACTAACCAAAACAACAAAAACAACAAAAACCTCGAAAAATTCCTCGCGGAAGGATTCCGCCGCGACCTCCCCCAAAACATCCTCTCGCACTTCCACTAAAACATCTGCCGCAAAACTGAAAAAAGAAGCGGAGCTTGCTGCCGGCAAGAACCTCGTCATCGTGGAATCTCCGGCGAAAGCGCGAACGCTCGAAAAAATCTTAGGCCCCGGTTATCGCGTCCTGGCGAGCGTCGGACACGTGCGCGACCTTCCCAAAGGGCGCCTCGCGATCGACGTCGAAAACGGTTTCGAGCCCGAATACATCCAGGTTCGAGGCAAGGGGGACGTCGTGCGCACGCTGAAAGCGGCGTCCGAAGTGAGCGCTAAAGTCTACCTGGCCTCCGACCCCGACCGCGAAGGAGAAGCGATCTCGTGGCATCTGGCAACGCTTTTAGGGCTCGATCCGCACTCCCTCTGCCGTATCCGCATGAACGAAATCACGGCGACGGGCGTTAAAAACGCCATCGCCCACCCTGATGCCATCGATATCGACCGGGTCGACGCGCAACAGGCGCGCCGCGTGCTCGACCGCCTCGTGGGGTACCAGCTGAGCCCCCTGCTGTGGTACAAGGTGCAGCGCGGGCTTTCGGCCGGCCGCGTCCAGTCGGTGGCGCTCCGTATCGTCTGCGAACGCGAAGACGAAATCACCGCGTTCGTCCCACAGGAGTACTGGCTTTTGGACGTTCACGCCGCAGCTGCCGGCGGCGAACGGCGCTATGTATTGCGCCTCGAGAAGAAAAACGGCAAAAGTTTCACGGTCGAAAACGCCGCTGTGGCCGAGAGCGTCTCGCGCGAGCTGCAAGGGAGCGAGCTCGTCGTTTCGGATTTCAAGACGAAGGAAAGCTCGCGCTCGGCGATGCCGCCGTTTCGAACGAGCACGTTGCAGCAGGAGGCTTCCCGCAGGCTGGGCTACGCGCCTCGGCGGACGATGCGCATCGCGCAGTCGCTTTACGAAGGTGTGGATATCCCGGGGCGAGGTCCGGTCGGCCTGATCACGTACATGCGTACCGACAGTTTCCGCATCTCGCCGGAGGCGATCGACTCCTCGCGGCGTTACATCGAAAAACAGTACGGCAACGAATGGCTGCCGGCGAAGCCGAACTTCTACGCGACGAAGGCGGGCGCCCAGGACGCACACGAAGCGATCCGCCCCACGGACCCCTTCCTCACGCCGCAGTCGCTCAAAGGCAACCTCACGCCCGAGCAGTTCCGCCTTTACGAAATGATCTGGAGCCGCTTCGTGGCCTCGCAGATGGCTCCCGCGAGAGTGGCGCGGACGACGCTCGAGGCGAAGTGCGGCGATTACGCCCTCAAACAGGCGGGCATTGTCGTGCTCTTCGAGGGGTGGGGTAAGCTGTGGCCGCTGGGCGTCAAGGACGTCGAAATCCAGCCCGCTGTGGTCGGCGAGGCGCTTTCGATCGAGAAAATCGACCGCGCGCAGCGTTTCACCCAGCCCCCGTCGCGCTACACGGACGCGGCGCTCGTCAAATTGCTCGAGGAAAAAGGGATCGGGCGCCCCTCGACGTACGCGACGATCGTGGAGACGCTGCTCGATCGCGGCTACGTCGTGCGCGGCGACGAGGACCGCAAACTGTCGCCCACGCCCTTGGGCGCCACCGTCAACACGTTTTTGACGCGATACTTCCCGGACGTCATCAACGCGGCCTTTACGGCCCTGATGGAGACGCAGCTCGACAAGGTCGAGTCGGGACAGGCGGGTTGGCGCGACCTCGTAGCTTCGTTTTGGAAGGATTTCAAACCGGTGCTCGATACCGTCACCTCGAAGGCCGAACGAGTCTCCGTGCCCGCGCAGGAAGTCGGGCGCGACTGCCCGGAATGCGGGCACCCCCTTGTGATCAAGCGGGGGCGCTTCGGGGAGTTCATCGCTTGCTCCGGTTTCCCCGAATGCCGACATACCGAAAAAATTATCAAGACCATCGGGGTCAAGTGCCCGAAGTGCGAGACCGGCGAGCTGGTCCGCCGCCGCATGACCAAGGGCAAGGCCAAGGGGCGCTTTTTCTACGGCTGCAGCCGCTATCCCGAGTGCGACTATGTCTCCTGGAAGAAGCCCGCCATTCCCAAAAAAGCTTCCCGCGCGGGACAGGAGGGCGCTCCCGAGGCGGACGCCGAATCCGAACAGGAGTGGCAAGAGTCGGCAGAGCTATGAGCACGGCCGTTACGGTCGTCGGAGGGGGGCTCGCGGGGTGCGAGGCCGCGTGGATTTTGGCGCGACGCGGTTTTCGCGTTCGCTTGGTCGAGATGCGCCCCGAAAAAACGACGCCCGCGCACGAGACGGGCCTGCTGGCCGAACTCGTGTGCAGCAACTCGCTGGGTGCCGAAGGAACGGCTTCGCCCGCGGGTATCCTGAAAGCGGAGCTCGCGCGCATGGGGAGCCTCGTTTTGGAGTGTGCCGCCAGCTCGCGGGTTCCCGCCGGTGGGGCGCTCGCGGTCGACCGCGAACGGTACGCACTCGACGTGACGGCCCGCATTGCGGCGCATCCGCTGATCGAGCTTGTGCGCGAAGAGTGCGTCATGATCCCCCGAGAGCCCGCAATCGTCTGCACGGGGCCGCTTTCGAGCCCCCGCATGGCCGAAGCTTTAAAAGAGCTCGTGGGAGAGGATTTCCTCTCGTTTTACGACGCTGTCGCGCCGATCGTCGAGCTCGCGAGCGTCGATGAAGGGGCGTGCTTTCGCGCGAATCGCTGGAGCGGACAGGGCGAAAATTGCGACTACATCAATTGCCCGCTCGACGAGGAAACCTATTATGCGTTTTGCCGCGAACTGGTGGCGGCGAAACGCGCTCCGATACGCGAACTCGACGTGCGCCATTTTGAAGGCTGCCTGCCGGTCGAGGTGATCGCCTCCCGGGGGCCCGATACGTTGCGTTACGGTCCCATGCGCCCCGTGGGACTCGCCGATCCGCGCACGGGGCGAGAACCGTTCGCGGTCGTGCAGTTGCGCCAGGACAACCTCGAAGGGACGCTTTACAACCTAGTCGGTTTCCAGACGAACCTCCTGTGGGGCGAGCAGGAACGAGTCTTTCGCATGATTCCCGCGCTGCGTGCGGCGGAGTTCGCGCGAAAGGGCGTCATGCACCGCAATCTTTTCGTCTGCGCGCCGCGCGTGCTCGACGGTTTTTTGCGTCCCGTCGGACGCGAGCGGCTTTTTTTGGCGGGGCAGATGACGGGCGTGGAAGGATACGTCGAAAGCGCAGCGACCGGACTCGTGGCGGGGTTTTACATGGCGGAGCTTTTGGACGGTGCCGCCGACTTGCCGCCCTTTCCTCGCGAGACGGCGTGCGGCTCTTTGCTGCATTATCTCAAGACGGC
>JAVBRL010000251.1:0-9797 GCA_031547985.1 Synergistaceae bacterium | reverse complement strand
GTTGCGGAACGCTTTGGAGTATAATGTCGCCGGCGGGGGAAACGGGAAAAAATGAGAAAAATCGTCGAATTTCTTTTTTTTGTATTAACCATCGGTTTTTTGGCGTTGCTGTTGTGGGCTGCTCCGACGCGCGTGGACCCCATGAAGTGGTTGGGACAAGGGCCGCTTGTGCGGACGGTCGTGACGAGCGGCATGGGGGCGCGGCAGGCGGCGGATGCTTTCGCGCGCTCCGGCGCCGTGGCCGATTCGCGGGACCTTGCTCGTTGGATGGCGAAAATGGGGATTGACCGGCGGCTGGTGCCGGGGATTTACGAACTCCATGCGGGAAGCGCCTGGGATGTCGCGCATCAACTCGCCAAAGCCAAGCCGATTGCCTCAAACATTACGATCGTGCCGGGGATGATGCCGCGGGAGATCGCAGGCGCACTTGCCGCGCAAAGCGAAGCGCTTTCGATCGACCGTCATGCGGACTACGCGACGCTTTTGAATCAGGCGCTTGCGCGCGACGAAAATTTCCCGCCGTTTTTACGGGAGCGTTTGCCGCAAGAGATCCCGAACCGCGCGATTTTTCTGTTGCCCGAGACCTATCGCCTCGTCCCTGGCGCCTCGGGACCGGACGAACTTGTGCGGATGGCGTCCGGTAGTTGGGCGAGCGCCGTCGGGAATTTTGCGCCGGATGACGCCTCGGCGCAAGAACTGCTCGACGCGGGCATTCTGGCTTCGCTCGTGCAGTGGGAGGGCAGGGTCGACGCGGAGCGTCCGCGCATCGCGGGCGTGCTCGAAAAGCGCCTCGAAATCGGGATGCCGCTTCAGTGCGATGCCTCGATCGTCTATTTCATGAAGATGCGCGGTGAGCCGATCACGCGGGTGCTGCACAGTCATCTCACGATCGACGATCCGTACAATACTTACTTATATAAAGGTTTGCCTCCGGGGCCGATCGGGATTCCGAACACCGCCTCGTGGCGCGCCGCATTACGTCCCGAGGTGACGGGCGAGCTCTATTACGTGGCGCGGGGTGACGGAACGCACATCTTTAGCCGCACGTACGCGCAGCATCTCGATGCGATCAAGCGCGCGCGGAGCGCGCCGTGACGGTCGATCCGGCGGGCCGGCCCCCCGAAATCCGGGAAGTGGCGGTGATGTTGCCGCCGGAGGATATTTTTTACGTGAGCTGGACGCTCGACGCCTATGAGGGAATCGGCTTCATGCGCACGGACGACCCGCAGGGCGGACGCGCGACGATTTTTTGCCCCGAGGAGGCCTTGGGGGAGGTTTTCTCTCTCCTCGACGCGCTCTCGCGTGAAGGCGTGGCGCTCGAATACAGACTGACGGAAACGAGAACTTGAGAGGTTGGCCAGGATGACGAAAAAAAGCAGTGTCGCCACGATCGTGGCTCCAAAAACAACCGAAACGCTCCTTTCTTTACTGGGCGACGTTCGCAAAAAAGGGGTCGACCACGCGGAGATCTATCTTCAAGGCGGGGTTGCTCATGGGGCGTTTTATGAAGGCTCGCGCGTCGAGGAGCTTTCCTCGAGCCGCTCGACCGGCACGGGCATTCGCCTGCTGCCCGGTCTGCGCGATGGGGACGACCATTGCGTCTACGCGAGCTCTCCCGGTGTTGATGGAGGCATTGCGGAGTCGCTTTTGCGCAGGGCGCTTGAAAACGCGGGCGTTAGTCCGCTCCCAAATGCGAAACTTCGCCCCACACCGCTGTTACACTTGAACGAGGAGTTCGCGCAGCCGGAAACGGATTTCATGCACGAACTTGACCGGAAACTGCGTGCGGCCTCTGCGTGCGTCAAGCAGGTGACGTTTCGTTACAGCAGCTCGTATCGCGTGGTGCGTATTCTCCGCTCCGACGGCCTATCGACGTTCGAGAAACGGAACTACACTCGTTTTGCGGCGCAGGTCGTGGCGGAGCGCGATGGCGTTGTCCAAACCGGATTCGAGACGGAGGCGATGCAGCTCCCGCTGGAGGAGTTCCGCGTCGTCGTGGACCCTCAGGATGTGGCGCAAGCGGCGCTCGAACGGGCGCTACTCATGCTCGAGGCCGCTCCGTGTCCCGCCGGGCGGATGAAAGTGCTGCTCTCGAACCAGGCCGGCGGCACGATGATTCACGAGGCGTGCGGTCACGGCCTGGAGTCGGACACGATTCGCAAGGATTATTCGGTCTTTCGCGATAAGATCGGCACACGTGTTGCGCCAGAGATCGTGACGTTGATCGACGACCCGACGCTCCCAGGACTGTGGGGATCGTACCAGTAC
The DNA here is from genome assembly GCA_031547985.1 of Synergistaceae bacterium. Lineage (GTDB taxonomy): Bacteria > Synergistota > Synergistia > Synergistales > Synergistaceae > JAVBRL01. The sequence continues at coordinate 7,529 of JAVBRL010000251.1, read as the reverse complement.
GATGACGAGGGGACGCCGTCGAAACGGACGGTATTGATCGAAAACGGCATTTTGAAAACGTACCTGACGGACATCGCGGACTCGCGGATCGGTGGCTGGTCGCTTTCGGGGAACGGACGACGCGAATCGTACGGCTATATGCCGCAGCCTCGGATGAGCAACACGTTCGTGCTGCCCGGACACACGGAGTTCGGCGAAATGCTCGAGATGGCGGGCGACGGTCTTTTGGTCGAGAAAATGGGAGGTGGCGAGGTCAACCCGACGTCGGGGGATTTCGTCTTTTATGTGAGCGAAGGATACCTGATCGAAGGCGGCAAAAAAGGACGCCCGGTGCGTGGGGCGACGTTGATCGGCAGCGGGCTGGATGCGCTCGAGCGCATCGTCGCCGTGGGACGCCATCTGAGCATGGACACGGGAACGTGCGGCAAATCGGGACAGGGCGTTCCGGTGACCGACGGACAGCCGGGGCTGCTTCTCGGGGAGATCACCGTGGGCGGAGCGGATACGGATTATGCCTAGAAGCCGCGAACAGCAAAAACGGCGTCTGCGCCCCGCGTCCGCCAAATGGAGCGATGAACCGCAGCCGGCCAAAAAAGCCAAAGAATCGGACGAAACACGCGGCGAGCGCGAATCGTCCGGTGCTCGTCTGCGTATCCCCAAAAAATCGAAGCTTTCGGGGTTTTCCGGTCTGTCGTTCAACTTTGAAAACTGGAAGACGCCACTGGCGGCGCTCATTTTTCTCTTCGACATCTATCTGATCGCGAGCGTGTTTACTTCCTGGACGGGAGTCTGGGGGGCAGGTTTCGCGCGCGTGCTGCTTGCACTCTTGGGCGGCGCGGTGCTCGTGCCGCTATTTTTTATCGCCTGGCTCTGTTTTTCGCGCGTGGCGCGCCGCGAGGTGGGTTCGCTGTTCCGGCAGACGCTGGGGACTTTAGGGCTGACATTTTGCAGCGCCTATTTGCTGGGCTTGAAAGCGCTGCTGGACACTCTGTCCTCGATTACTCCGGCTGTGCTGGGTGCACCCAAACTTGCGAACGTGATCTATCCGGGCATGTTCGGCACGCGCGTCGTGGCGGAATGTTACGAGACATTCGGTCCCCTGGGGGCGGTGTTGATCGGTGTGGCGGCGATGCTCGCCACGCTTTACGCTTACGGCTTCGCGGCGGTCGAGCGTTTGTTCGACCCGCAACTTTGGGGTCGCGTGCGGCTTTTTTTCCGCTCCTTCGCCGAGCGTTTCAAACGAAAACCGCGCCCGCCCAAGAAAGCCACGCCGGAGTCACGGGAAGATCTCGATGAAGCGGATACAGCAGCGGACTTCGAGGACGATTTCCCCGAGGAGGGCGAAGAAGAATTCGAGGGTGAAGCAGAAACGGAAAGCGAAGAAATCGACGAGACATTAATAATAGAAGAAACAGTTGAAGCAGACGAAACGCGCGCGGACGAGTTGCATGAAGTTCTCTCGGAGGAGCCGCGTGAAGAGCCCATGCCGCCGCAAGAAGCTCCTTCGGGTATTTTCGAAGTGATCGAAGAAGTGGCGCCGCAAGCGCAAGAAGTGCCCGCGTCTCAGGCACAAGCACCTGCTGCGGCGCCTGAGGCGCCCGCAGCGATACCGGCCGTGCAGTTGCCGCAAGCGCTGGAATTTCCGCCGCCGATCAGCCTTTACGGGCCTGCGGAGGAAGGGGTGCTGCCCGAGGGGGAAGAAACGGCGCAGGCGTGGGGGCAGAGTGTGGTGGGGTCGTTGCGTCAGTTCGGGATCGAGTCGGAGCTGGCAGACGTATTGATCGGCCCCACGGTCGTGCAGTTGCGGATTCAGCTCGCGCCCGGCGTGAAGGTGAGCAAGGTCTCGGCGCTGTCAAACGACCTGGCGCTCGCGCTCGCCGTGCCGAGCTTGCGCGTCGAAGCGCCGATACCGGGGCAGCCGTACGTGGGGATCGAGATCCCCAACCCCACGCGTCGCGTGCCGACGCTTCGCACGTTGTTGGAGGACGAAACGTTCCGCAAGGCCAAATGCGCCCTGCCGCTCGCTATGGGTGTGTGCGTCGACGGCAAACCGCTCGTCGTGGGGCTCGAAGAATTGCCGCACTTGCTCGTCTCCGGGACGACCGGGTCGGGCAAGAGCGTCTTCGTGAACTGCTGCATCGTGGGACTCTGTTCGACGTGCAAGCCCGAGGAACTGCGGCTGCTGCTGATCGATCCCAAACGTGTGGAGATGGCCGTATACGACAACCTACCGCACCCGATCAAGCCGCCGATCACGGACACGAAAAAAGCCGTCTCGGTTCTGGCATGGGCGGTTGGGGAGATGGAGCGGCGCTACGAACTGTTCGCGCGCGCGCGTGTGCGTTTTCTGGAGGCTTATAACGAAAAGACGCTCCCGAAAGACCGGCTGCACCGGATCGTGATCGTCGTCGACGAGCTGGCCGATTTGATGATGACGGCCTCGAAGGACGTCGAGGAGCATATCTGCCGCCTGGCGCAGATGGCACGGGCCACGGGAATCCACCTGATCCTGGCGACACAGCGCCCGTCGGTGAACGTCGTGACGGGGCTGATCAAGGCGAACATCCCGGCGCGCGTGGCGTTTCGCCTACCGACGCTGACGGACTCGCGCACGATCCTAGACAGCGGCGGTGCGGAAAAACTGCTCGGCAAAGGCGACATGCTGATCGCCTCGATGCGGACACCCAAACCGATCCGTGTGCAGGGGGCGTTTGTGGACGAACACGTGATCGCGCGCTGGATCGAGCATCTGGTGTCGCTTTTTGGCGCCCCGGATTTCTCGGAGGACGAGCACGGCATGGATGCGATATTGGAAAACGATTTTAACGCGGACCTCGACGATGACATGTTGGGCGATGCGGTTCGCGCTGTCTTATCCACAGGGATCGCCTCGGCGAGCGGCCTGCAGCGGCGGCTGCGCGTGGGTTTTTCGCGCGCTTCGCGGCTGATCGACATGATGGAGAGCGTGGGGATCGTCGGTCCCGCCGACGGCACGAAGCCGCGCGAAATTTTAGTCGACGAAGATGAAGCCGAAACGATCCTACAAAGAGCGCTCAACGGCCGCTATTAAAATTTTTTTTGCGATTTTCGTAAAAGGGTGCAGGGAGCAACGCTCCCTGCCGGGTGCGGGCGGCGCCCGCAGTTTTATTATTTAAATCATCATGCTTTTTGAACTTATTCTCCCCCAACTCACTTGGATCTGCGAAGCCGGTACCTCCGAGCCGCTCGTCCTGATGGTCCTGGGCGGTCGTGCTCCGGCGGCGGAGTGGTTGCGCGCTTTTTTGCAGTTCAACCCGCAGGCGGAACTCTGGGCGGCCGACCGGGGCGTGGAGGCCTGTATGGCGACCGGTGCGACACCGCGACACGTCGTCGGGGATTTCGACAGCGCCGCTCCTGAAGCACTTGCCTGGGCGCGCGCGTCGGGCGCCACGTTTCACACGCTCGAGGTCGCCAAGGACGAGACCGATTTCCAGGCGGCGCTCGCTCTCGTGTGCGAGCTGCGCCCCGCTGCGCGCGTTTTCGCGACGGGTGCGTTCGGCTCGGATACCGATACGCGGTTCGATCATGTGATGAGCAACGTTTTTTCGCTCGCGGGGTATGCACGACATGAGGCGAAACTTCGGCCCGTGGGGCTCGGCGACGAACGCGAGCGGCTTTTTTTTGTGGCGGGCGAGTCGCGCGCAATGCTTCGCTTTGGAAAAACTCCCCACGCGATTTCGCTGCTCGCGCTCACCGAACATTGCGCGGGCGTGTCGATCGAAGGCGTCGCCTGGCCGCTTGACGGCGTGCGGCTCGAGCTGCATGTTCCTTACGCGATCAGCAACGAGGTGCGGGGGGAGTGTGTGCGGGTCAGTATAAAAAAGGGGATTTTGGGAGTATATGTGAGACAATAAAAAGATAAAAAGATTTTGCAGGGAAAGTCTTCCCCTGCACCCCTGTTCAAAAAATAAGGAGAAATAGATGTGTGGAGTTTTTGGGGCTTACAGTCAAAATAATCCGGTAACCGAGGACGTGTATCTGGGGCTTTACGCGCTGCAGCACCGAGGGCAGGAATCGGCGGGAGTGGCGTGGCTCGAGGAAAACGGACGGCGCGTTCAGCTCGCCAAGGGAATGGGGCTCGTACACGAAGCGCTTGATCAGGAAACGCTAGCCCACACACCTGCGACAGTTGCTATTGGACATGTGCGCTACTCGACAGCCGGCTCTTCGGTGATCGAAAACGCCCAACCGATCTGCGCCAACTACGCGCGTGGGCCTATCGCCATCGCGCACAACGGAAACCTCACGAACGCCGCCAAATTGCGCGGTGCGCTCGAAAACCGGGGCGCGATCTTCCAATCGACGAGCGACACAGAGGCTATTTTGCAGCTTTTGGCACACCAACCGGAAAAACAGCCGCTCGCGGCGCTTATCTGCGCACTCGAGCAAGCAAGGGGCGCTTTCAGCGTCGTCGTGCTGCTCGAAGAAGGGCTCGTCGCCGCGCGCGATCCGTGGGGTTTTCGCCCGTTAGCACTCGGGCGGCGCGGCGACGACTATTACGTTTCCTCGGAATCGTGCGCGTTCGCGCTCGTGGGAGCGGCGTTCGTGCGCGACATCGAACCCGGAGAAATTCTTGTGATCGGAAAAAATGGACTCCAGTCGCGATTCTTGCCCAAGATCCCCGAACGCAAACGGCTTTGCTCGTTCGAATATGTCTACCTGGCGCGTCCCGACAGCGTGATCGAAGGGCGGTCGGTCTACGACGCGCGCATCGAGATGGGGCGCGCGCTCGCGCGCGCGGACGGATGCGCCGCACATGTAAACTTCGTGGCGCCGCTGCCGGATAGCGGCAACTGCGCGGCGCTCGGCTACGCCCGCGAATCGCACCTGCCATACGAACTGGCGGTCGTTCGCAACCGTTACGTGGGGCGCACGTTCATCGAGCCGACGCAGCGCGTCCGCGAGCTCGGCGTCCGCAAGAAGCTCAACCCCGGGCCGGGACTGTTCGAGGGGGCAGACGCTCTTCTGGTCGACGATTCGCTCGTGCGCGGCACGACGGCAGGTTTGGTCGTCTCGATGATCCGGACGTGCGGCGCGCGCGCTGTCCATTTGCGCATGTCGTCACCACCCGTCTGCTGTCCGTGTCGCTACGGCATCGACACGCCGTCCTCGGGCGAGCTCGCGGCAGCCAACCTGTCGCCCGAGGAGATCGCCGCGTCAGTCGGGGCCGATTCGCTGAAATATTTGAACCTCGAAGACATGATCAAAGCCATCGGACTGCCGCGCGAATCGCTCTGCACGGCATGCTTCGACGGTGATTACCTCGAGGAGGAGGGGTGAGGCATGCCCAGTTTTGCGAATGAAGCGAAGGAATGGATCGAGCGAGAGTACGGCGGTGCGTCCGAGGTCGTCGACGCGAATGTTTTCCTGATTCAGGCCGAGCGCGACATGAAAAAATTGGCAAGCCCGCCGCATCGCGAGGTGCTGAAGACGTTCGGTCTCGCGTACGCGTTCGAGCCGCCGCAGCTCGATTTCCCGGCGCGTTCGCTCGTCGTCGTCGCCATGCCGAGCCCGATCGCGCGCGTTGTTTTCACCTGGAAGGGAAAAGAAGTCCCGATCATGATCCCGCCGACGTATGTGGGCATGTATGGCGAGCCCGCGCGGATCGAAACGCGTTTGAACACATTTTTAAAGCCGCACGGCCACCATGTGAAAGTCGTGCCGCGTCTGTTGCCCAAAAAAATTCTCGCCGCGCGAAGTGGTCTGTGCGCCTACGGCAAGAATAATCTTTGCTACCGAAAAGACACGGGCAGTTTCGCGAACCTCGCCGTCTTTTACTCCGATATTCCCGGCGGACTGGAACGCGTGCGCGAGATCGAACGGATGCCTTCGTGCGCCACCTGCAACGCGTGCGCGAACGCCTGCCCCACCGGAGCGGTCCGTGTCGGCGAACGATTGATCGACCCCACGCGCTGTCTGACGTTTTTCAACGAACAAGCCGACGTGCATTTTCCGAATTGGATCGCACGAGACGACCATCACTGCCTTTACGGCTGCATGCAATGCCAACTCTGCTGCCCGCACAATTGGAAATTCTTAAATGACGTCGTCACGTTCGCGACGTTCACCGAACAGGAGACGGCCCTTTTGCTCGAAGGCGTGCCGCCCACATCCTTGCCCGAAGAACTCGCCGACAAGGTCCGGTCGCTCGACATGGTCGGCTATCTTTCCATATTGCCGCGAAACCTGCGGTTTTTCCTGCAGTAACTACGCCCCCCTCGTCCGCGGAAACGCCCCTTTACCCGCATATAAGGATTGGAGCCCGAGTTCTTCTTCGATGCGCAGGAGGCGGTTGTATTTTTCGACGCGTTCGCCGCGGCAGGGGGCGCCGGTTTTGAGTTTGCCGGTGCCGAGCGCGACGGTGAGGTCGGCGATCGTCGTGTCGACGGTTTCGCCGCTGCGGTGCGAGACGAACGCGCCCCAGCCATTCGCCTGGCAGAGTCGGACGGCGTTGAGCGTCTCCGAGAGCGTGCCGATCTGGTTGAGTTTGATCAACGCCGAGTTGGCCGATTTTTCGCGGATGCCGCGCGCGATGTACGTGACGTTGGTGACGAACAGGTCGTCGCCAACGAGTTCGATTGTGTCGCCCAGTTCGCGGTTGAGGTTCGCCCAGCCGACCCAGTCGTCCTCAGCGAAGCCGTCTTCGATCGAGATGATGGGGAAGTCCTGTATCAGAGTCTTGTAGTACGCCGTCATCTCGTCGGCGTCCAAGTGGCGTTTTTCCGTACGCAAGTTATATTTACCGTCCTCGTAAAATTCGCTCGACGCGGGGTCGATGCAGATGGCGACGTCGCGGCCGAACTTGAGGCCCGTTTTGTCGACGGCGTGCGCGATCAGCTCGAGCGGTTCGCGGTTGGACGCGACGGTGGGAGCGAAGCCCCCTTCGTCGCCGACGCCCACCGAGAGGCCGCGTTCTTGCAGCACGGCGCGCAGGGTTTGATAGATTTCGCTACCCCAGCGCAGCGCTTCGCGAAAATTTTCCGCGCCCCAGGGCGCGATCATAAACTCCTGAAAATCCGCTCCTTGCCAGCGCGCGTGGACGCCGCCGTTGAGGATGTTCATGCAGGGAACGGGCAGCCGAGTCGCGCCGAGTCCGCCGATGTAACGATAAAGTGGCAGCCCGGACGCGCGCGCGCCCAGGTGCGCCGCCGCGAGCGACGCTCCCAGGATTGCGTTGGCGCCCAGAAGGGACTTGTTCTTCGTGCCGTCGAGGCGGATCATGGCGTCGTCGATCGTACGCTGGGCACAGGGGTTTTGTCCCAGCAGCGCTTCGCGGATGGGGCCGTTGACGGCCGCGACGGCTTTTAAAACGCCTTTGCCGCCGTAGCGTTTGGGTTCGCCGTCGCGCAGTTCGACGGCTTCGCGCGAGCCGGTGCTCGCGCCCGAGGGGGCGGCCGCGCGCGCGGAAAAGCCGCCGCCGCACATTTCGACTTCGACCGTGGGGTTGCCGCGCGAATCGAGGATTTCCCGCCCGAACACGCGCTCGATCA
>JAVBRL010000076.1:0-3021 GCA_031547985.1 Synergistaceae bacterium | reverse complement strand
ACCATGACCCAGATGGCGGCGTAATAAAGAATCGCCGGCAGCGCGGCCGCCATCGCGATCTCGATGTAGGCAACGCCCAAAAACTGCGCCATGATGACCGCGGCCGCCCCCATGATCGGCGGCATGATCTGCCCGCCGGTCGACGCGGCCGCCTCCACGGCACCGGCGAAAGCGGCGGGATAGCCGATGTTCTTCATCAAGGGAATCGTGAATACGCCCGTCGTCACCGTGTTCGCCACGGAGCTTCCCGATATCGTCCCAAACAGGCAGCTCGCGAACACGGAGACTTTTGCGGGGCCGCCGACGCGATGCCCGGCCAAGATCAGCGCCAGGTCGATGAAGAATTTCCCCAGGCCCGATTTCTGCAAGAAAGCCCCGAAGAGCACGAAGAGGAACACGAACGTCGCGGAAACGCCAAGCGGCAGCCCGAAGATCCCCTCGGTCGACAGATACATGTGCCCGGCGATGCGGTTGATCGAAAATCCGCGGTGCCCCAGAAAACCGGGGATGAAGGGACCGATCTTCGCGTAGACCAGAAAGGCCGCCGCCACGACGGCCATCGGTAACCCCACCACACGCCGCGTCCCCTCAAGCACGAGCGCGATCGTGATACCGCCGAAGACGACGTCCCGTGGCGTCGGCATACCGCCCTGCATCATGATCTCCTGGTAGAAGACCGTGATGTACAGGCAAACCGCCGCACTCAGGGCCGCCAGCACGACGTCGGAATGGGCCATTTTCGAACGCGATTTCGCCCGCCCCGAAGGATAGAGCAAAAAACCGAGCGTGAGCGCGAACGCGAGGTGCACGGAACGCTGTATCTGCGCGGGCAGCACGCCCATGGCCGCCGTGTAGAGGTGAAAGAGCGAAAACAGAATGCACAGCGCGACGATCAGGCGGTTCCAGCCACCGGTCATCTTGCGGAACGTCGATTCCTTGTCGTACTGCTCCAGGAGTTTTTCGGCCGCCGCTTCGTTCGCGGCTTCGTTGAAATTTTTCGTGTCCAGCTCCATGCGTCATCCTCCATCAAAGTGCGAAACGGGCAGGACGCGCCTTCCCGTTTTTTAAAAACTTTTAAAAATTTTAAAAGCTATTTGCCGACGCCTTTTTCCTTGAAAAACTTCGCCGCGCCGGGGTGAACGGGGATCGCGATGCCGTCGAGCGCGCCTTTGAGCGACATGTTTTTTCCGGCCGAGTGCGCCGCGCCCACTTCGTCGAGGTGCCCGAAAAGCGCCTTCGACATCTGGTAGACGACCTCGTCGGGTATTTTCGCGTCCACCGCGAGAATAGCCTGAACGGCGATCGTCTCGTACGGTTTGTCCTGGTATTTATAGGTGTTCGCGGGGATGTCCACGGCCGTGTAGAACGGATACTCCTTGATGATCTTCTTGCGCAGCTCGCCGCCGACCGGGATCAGTTGCACCTTGTTGAGCGAGTTGAGGTCAAGCACGATCGCCGCCGGCACGCTCGAATTCGTATGGAACGCCACGATATGCCCGTCTTTGAAGTGCTCGGCCGATTCGCTGAACGAAAGATAAACGGGTTTGAAATCTTTGTAGGTGAGCCCCGCCGCGTTGATGATCTGCCGAAACGACACTTCGTTGCCGCTACCCGGCGCACCCACGGAGACCGTCTTGCCCTTGAAGTCCTGGATCGACTTGATCGAGCCGTCGCCCTTGGCGATGATGTGCGTCGTGTCGGGGTAGACGCGGCAGATGGCGCGTAGGTTCGGATATTTTTTCTTGAAGATCTCGAGGCCATTGAAGGCGTAATAGGAGATATCCGTCTGGATCAGCGCCATATCGACGTCGCCCGCGCCCATCAGGTGCGCGTTGTTCACCGATCCGTCCGTCGTCTGCACCGTGATGTTCACGTCGGGATAGTACTTCGTGATCACGCTCGAGATCGCGCCCCCAAGCGGAAAGAACGTTCCCGACGTGCCTCCGGTCGCCATCGTGAGCTCCCTGGCCGCCTCCGAAGCGCTCGCCCCAAACAGCGCGAAACCGCAGAACAGCGCCAGCGCGAGAATTTTTTTCGCCGTTTTTTTGATGATCCTTGCTTTCATGTTTTGAGTCCTCCTTGATGAAAGTCATATGAGTACGATGCCGCATCCACTCGTCCAAACGCCCGCAACCGCTTAACAAAACCCATCCGCTCCTTCGCCCACCTCCCTTACAACCATACGGCTCCCGAATCCGCTGAGCCCACCGTCTGCCGGTAAAAAGACATCACCCCGCCGACGTTTCTCTCGGGCTTTTTAACCTTTTCCCTGCGCGCTTCGAGTTCGTCTGCCGGTACGAACACGTTGATCGCGTTCGCCTCAAGGTCGATCTCGATCATGTCGCCGTCTTCGATCAACGCGAGCGGACCGCCCTCCCACGCTTCGGGCGTAACATATCCCACGCACGGCCCGCGCGTGGCCCCCGAAAAACGGCCGTCCGTCACCATCGCCACCGATTCGGCCAACCCCATCCCCACGAGCATGGCGGCGGGAATGGAAAGCTCCCGCATGCCGGGGCCTCCCTTGGGCCCCTCGTATCGCACGACCAACACCGACCCCGGCGCGACCTTGCGGTTCATCAGAAAATCCCGCACGTCCTCCTCCGAATCGAAGACGACCGCGGGGCCCTTGTGCACGTACATGGAAGGAGGAACGCCGGTTTTTTTGACGACCGAGCCGCCGGGAGCGAGGTTTCCGTAAAGGATGGAAAAACAGCCGCGCTGCAAGCTCGGATCCGTCGGCAGGGCGATCACGGGGGCGAGGGGCTCAGGGCCAGAATCGATCGCATCATGCAAGCTCCCCCCCATGACATGCGGGCGCGTCGTGTCGAGCTCGCCCCGGATCAACGAGAGCACCGCGCGTACGCCGCCCGCCTTGTAGTAGTCGGTGAGGTTGTACTTCGACGAAGGCTTGAGCCGCGCCACGACGGGAACCGACGACTGATAGGCGTCGAACGTCTTCAGATCGAGGTCGAGCCCCAGCGAGCGGGCGAGCGCCATCACGTGGAGCACGGCGTTCGT
>JAVBRL010000027.1:0-3448 GCA_031547985.1 Synergistaceae bacterium | reverse complement strand
AAGTCGATCCAGTAGTTGTTGACGCTCACGATACGCGCGCGCCCTTCTTCGGTGACGGTCCCCTTGAGCGTGACGGTTTTGCCGCCCGCCGTGACCTCGATCTCGATCATGTTCTTGTACGTGACGGCCTCGCCCGTGCCCTCCTCGATCGTGATGCCGCGCTCCTGAGCAAGCATCGGCGCCATCATGTAGTTGACGTCGGGGCCTAAGATCACTTCCAGCAGCCCTTTCATGAACGCGATCGTGTACGGTTTGTGCTTGCCCGACGTGTCGTCCTCGTCGACGAAAAGATTGCCGCGCAGCATGACGTGACAGCTGTCGAACCCGTGCTCGGCTGCGTCCTCCAGGCGTGCGGCCAAGATGCCCATTTTGCGCGCGAGCGCCAGGTAATTTTTCTGTTTGGTCGTGAGTCGGTGATGAAGGAACGGCAAGTTCACCGCGTGCTCGTACGTCTCCCCGCGTAGCGCAGCGAGCGTGTTGGAAACGGCGATCTCCGCCACGGCCGATTGCGCCTCCTGCGTGCTCGCGCCGATGTGCGGCGTCAGGATCACCTTGTCGGCAATGTCGGTCGCCAGCAGTGGGTTGTCCTCCGTGGGCGGCTCCTTCGTGAAGACGTCGAAGGCAACGCCGGCCAAGCGTCCGTTGCGGACCGCCTCGGCGCACGCGGCCTCGTCGACGAGCCCGCCGCGGGCGCAGTTGATGAGGAACGCCCCCGGTTTGAAGGCCTTGAGCTGTTTGGCGTCGATCATGTTGCGCGTCGTGCTTGAGATCGGCATGTGCAGCGTCACCACGTCGGCGACGGACAAGCCGTCCGTGAGGTTGTTCATCATCGTGACGCCGAGCGCCGCGGCTTTCTTGGGGGAGAAGTACGGGTCGTAGCCGATGACGTCCATGCCAAAAGCGCGTGCGCGGTGCGTTACCTGCTCGCCAATGCGTCCCATCCCCACGACGAGGAGTTTACGTCCGCCGAGCTGTACACCGCCGAGTTTTTTCTTCTCCCACTTGCCCTCGTGCATGGAGCCGTTGGCGGGCGCAATCTTGCGCGCCAAGGCCAAAATCAGTCCCATCGTGAGCTCGGCCACCGCCAGCGTGTTACCGCTCGGGGCGTTGATCACCACGATGCCGTGGCGGCTCGCGGCCGCGATGTCGACGTTGTCCACACCGACGCCCGCGCGCGCGACGACCTTCAGTCTGTAGCCCGCCTCGATCATCTGCTCGTCCACCTTCGTGGAACTGCGCGTGATGAGTGCGTCCGCGTCGCAGATCTTCTCGAGCAATTGCTCGCGCGTGAAGTCGTACAGCTCGCAGAATTCGACGTCGTCCACCGCTTGTTTCAAAAGATCGATTCCCGCCTTACCGATCGGCTCGGCCACGAAAACTTTCCACTTACCCGCCATGGCAATTCACCAAACCTCTTTAAAAAGATTGCGGGCGCTGCCCGCCCCGGCAGGGAGCGATGCTCCCTGCACCCTCGTTCCAGAAGCTTAAAAAATTAAAAAAATTACGCCTTCCAAGCGGCGAGCGCTTTTTCGAAAGCGCTGGCGAGGTTGCCTTTTTTCGTGACGCTCCAGACACAACCCAAGAGTAACGAAAGCTCCGGCCATCCCATGTCCGTGTAGTGCGCTGTGCGGAAGATCTGGCCTTTCAAAGCGCCCTGCCCGCCCGCGAACTCCACACCCATGGCGCGCAACTCCTTGCGCGCGTCGTCGGCACCTTCCAGCCGCACGGCCGTGACGCCCGGAGAGCGAATTTCGGATTTCTTGACGAGCAGGTCGAGTCCCATGGCCTCGAATCCCGCGCACAGGGCGTCGGCAAAACGCCGACGGGTCGCGAACCAGTTTTCGCGTGCGGAGGCCATGCCGTCCGGGTCCGTTCCCAGGATGTCGTCGAGTGCGTCGTCCAAAACGTAAAAAAGGCTCACGGGCGGCGTGTAGGGGTTTTGTGGGTTCTTGGCCAGGAGCTGCTTTTTGTGCAGCTTGAGGTCCCAATAATAGCTCGGGCAGGTTGTCGCCGTGTCGAGGCGCTCCCAGGCGCGAGCCGAAAGCCACACGAGCCCCAGGCCTGGAGGCGTCATGAGCCCTTTTTGCGAGGCCGAGCCGATGCCGTCGATTCCCCAATCCTCGGGGTAGCAGTGGAGCGTGCCAAGTGCGCTCACGCCGTCGACGAGCACGAGCGGGGCGTTTGGCATCGCGCGGATCGGTTCGAGAACTTTTTCCAGATCGTTCGCGACGCCCGTGGATGTTTCGTTGTGCGTCAGCAGCACGACTTCGGTGCCTGGGTTGTCGGCGAGCGCCTTGGCGAGAATGCCCGCCGTCATCGCTTCACCCCACGGAACATCGACGCCCGTGATCGCGGCGCCCGTGCGTTCGGCGATCTCGCGGAAGCGGTCGCCGAAAGATCCGCACGAAACGGAAAGCGTCTTGGTCCCCGGGCGCAGCAAGTTGACCGCCATGCATTCGAGCGAACCGGTTCCCGAAGAGGGGAGCAGGACGATCGGCTGTTTCGTGTCAAGCAGCGCTTGCAATTTGCTCTGAATCCCCGCCAGGAGCCGGTAAAACTGCGGCTCGCGATGGCTCATGAGTGGCGCGGACTCCGCGCGCGTCGCTTTTTCGGAGCGCGGCACGGGGCCAGGAGTGAAAAGATAGCGGTTCATATCACGGTCACCTCCGGTGAATGCGAAAAAAATTCAAACAACACATGCGCGCAGCATGTAGCGCGCGCGATACAACATATAACCACACTTGCCCCGAGTACGCAAGCGTTTTCGCTCTTGATTTTAAAGTGATATCATTATATAGAAGAGCCTCCAGGGTGCGCTTTCTCCGAGATTGACCGCGTTGCGGAACGCTTTGGAGTATAATGTCGCCGGCGGGGGAAACGGGAAAAAATGAGAAAAATCGTCGAATTTCTTTTTTTTGTATTAACCATCTGTTTTTTGGCGTTGCTGTTGTGGGCTGCTCCGACGCGCGTGGATCCCATGAAGTGGCTGGGGCAGGGGCCGCTCGTGCGGACGGTCGTGACGAGCGGCATGGGGGCGCGGCAGGCGGCGGACGCTTTCGCGCGCTCCGGGGCCGTGGCCGATTCGCGGGAACTCGCCCGTTGGATGGCGAAGATGGGAATCGACCGGAGGCTGGCGCCGGGGATTTACGAACTCCATGCGGGAAGTGCCTGGGATGTCGCGCACCAGCTCGCCAAAGCCAAGCCGAGCAGTTCGAGCGTCACGATCGTGCCGGGGACGATGCCGCGAGAGATCGCCGCAGCGTTTGCCGCGCAAAGCGAAGCACTTTCGATCGATCGGGACACGGACTACGCGGCGCTTTTGGATCAGGCGCTCGCGCGCGACGAAAATTTCCCGCCGCTTTTGCGGGGGCGTTTGCCGCAAGAGATCGCGAACCGCGCGATTTTTCTGTTGCCCGAGACCTATCGCCTCGTCCCTGGCGCCTCGGGA
>JAVBRL010000169.1:0-4246 GCA_031547985.1 Synergistaceae bacterium | reverse complement strand
GCCCAAGCTCGAACTGCTTAAAAAATACGGCGGCATGATGATTCTGCTCGCCATGGGAAGCTCGATCCCCGAAACGGCTCGCGAGCGCATGGAGCTCGTCCGTTCGGCGATTGCCGTCGCCGAAGGGGAATACGGCATTTCGCGCGATCGCCTGATCGTCGACCCGCTCGTGATGGCCGTGGGGGCGGGAAACGACCCTCGCGTGGCGCTCGACGTGATCGCCGCCTGCCGCGAAGAGGAGGGGCTGCGCACGTGCGTGGGGCTTTCGAACGTGAGCTACGGTATGCCCGACCGTGGCGGCATCAACGCGGCCTATCTCGCGCAATGCGTCGAGAGGGGCCTCGGAGCCGCGATCATGAACCCCGGCGACGCGCTGGTGACGGAGTCGCTTCGCGGAGCGCTGATCTTGCGCACGGGCAAGCTCGAGGGCGCTGCCGCCACGCGCGCCAAAGAGCACGAAAACCCGCTCGTGGCCGCGCTGCTGGCGGGCAAAAGCGCGGGCGCGCGCAAGATTTTGCAGTTGGCCTTGGATGCGGGCACGCCTCCGCTCGAGGCGAGCCAGTGTCTTTTAGGGGCCGCAATGGAAGAGATCGGTGCGCTTTACGAAGCGAAGGCGATCTTTTTGCCGCACCTGCTTTTCGCCGCGCAGACGGCGTTCGGGCTTTTCGACTGGCTCAACGACTTGTGTACGGCCCAGTCGGCCTCGAAGGGAGTCGTGCTGATCGCGACCGTGCAGGGGGATATTCACGACATCGGCAAGAACATCATCGCGACTGTGTTGCGTGCCGGCGGTTACGAGATCGTCGATCTGGGCAAGGACGTGTGGGCGGATGCGATCGTGGAACGTGTGCGAGAACTCGCGCCTGGCGTCGTGGCGCTTTCGGCCATGATGACGACGACCGTGGGGCGCGTGGGCGAGCTCGCGGCGCGCTTTAAAGAAGAGGGCATCGCCTGCCCGATCATCGCGGGGGGCGCGTCGATGTCGGAGGAGCTCGCGCGATTGTGGGGCGTTCATTACGGAGGTAACGGTTCGGAAGGGCTTGCCCTCTGCCGCCGCCTGATGGATTAAATGTTTTAATCTTTTATGGATTTTATGAACGGGGTACAGGGGGCAAGCCCCCTGTCAGGTGCGGGCAGCGCCCGCGAAGTTGATTTTGATATCTTTGTTTGGAGGTTTTACCGTCATGAAGGGAATCGTCACCGTGTTGGGGAAGGACTCCGTCGGCATCATTGCGCGGGTCTGTTCGTATCTTTCGGATCAGAACGTCAACGTGCTGGAGATCACGCAGTCCATTCTGCAGGGGTATTTCAACATGATGATGATCGTCGACTTAAGCGCCGCCAGCGTGCCGCTGGTGACGATCGTCGAGGAATTGGAGAAACTGGGGCGGAACATCGGCGTTGTGATCAAACTGCAGCACGAAGATATTTTCAACGCCATGCACCGGATTTAAGGGGCGGGCCGGCGTTATGATTTCGATCTACGAAGCTCAGGAAACGATCCGCATGATCTCGGAGGCGAACCTCGACGTGCGCACGATCACGATGGGGATCAGCCTGCTCGATTGCGCGGACGCCAATTGCGAGGCGTTCTGCCGCAAAATTTACGACAAGATCGTGCAGAAGGCCGAGCGCCTCGCGCGCGTGGGCGAGGACATTTCGAAGGAGTACGGCGTTCCCGTCGTCAACAAGCGTATTTCGGTGACGCCGGTGGCGATCGCGGCGGCGGGGTGCCGCTGCGAGGATTACGTGGCCGTGGCCAAAACGCTCGACCGCGCCGCCGCGGCCGTGGGCGTCAATTTCATCGGCGGCTTTTCGGCGCTTGTGCACAAGGGCATCACGCCGGAGGACCGCAAGCTTTTGAACTCCATCCCGCAGGCATTGGCGGAGACGGAGCGCGTCTGCTCGTCGGTCAACGTGGCCTCGACGCGGTCGGGCATCAACATGGACGCGGTGAACACCGTCGGCCGTCTGATCCGCGAGGCGGCCATGCTAACGAAGGATCGCGATTCGATCGGCTGTGCCAAGTTCGTGGTCTTCTGCAACGCCGTGGAGGACAACCCGTTCATGGCGGGGGCGTTTCACGGCGTGGGCGAAGGCGACTGCGCGATCAACGTCGGCGTCAGCGGCCCCGGCGTGGTCAAGCGCGCGCTCGAATCCGTGCGCGGCGCCGATTTCGAGACGCTCTGCGAGACGGTCAAGCGCACGGCGTTCAAGATCACGCGCGTGGGGCAGCTCGTGGCGCAGGAGGCCTCGCGCCGCCTGAAGGTTCCCTTCGGCATCATCGATCTTTCGCTTGCGCCGACGCCCGCCGTGGGCGACAGCATCGCGGAGATTCTGCAGGAGATGGGGCTTGAACAGCCCGGCGCGCCGGGCACCACAGCGGCGATCGCGATTTTGAACGACAACGTCAAAAAAGGCGGCGTCATGGCGAGTTCGTACGTGGGGGGCTTAAGCGGCGCGTTCATCCCCGTGAGCGAGGATCGCGGCATGATCGAGGCCGTGCAGGCCGGTGCGCTGTCGTTCGAAAAACTCGAGGCCATGACGTGCGTCTGCTCCGTGGGGCTCGACATGATCGCGATCCCGGGCGACACGCCAGTCGAGACGCTATCGGGCATCATCGCCGACGAGATGGCCATTGGCATGATCAACAACAAGACGACGGCTGTGCGCGTCATCCCCGTGATCGGCAAGAAGGTGGGCGAGATGGTGGAATTCGGCGGACTGCTCGGCTACGCGCCGGTGATGGAAGTGAACCGTTTCGGCTGCGCCGATTTTGTCCGTCGAGGAGGGCGCATCCCGGCCCCGATACACAGCTTCAAAAACTAGAAAATCCTAAGGTATGGCGGGAAAGTTTTTGCAGGGGACGAGTCCCCTGCACCCCGGTTCAAAAGTCAAAAAAACAAACGACCGAGGCCTCGCGTCGCGCATGGCTTGCTCATGCGCGGCACGAATGGGGCCTCGGTCGCTTGTTGGGGGGTGTTGCACTGTTTTTGTGTTTTGGAGCTTTTGGTTCCGTTTGTTGCGTTCGTTACGGGTGTTTCATGGCTTGTTGCAACGGGTCATCTGCGCGCGCGGATACGGATGGACTGGGGCGCGGGTGATTCAAAACGAGACGTCTCTATATATGTAAACTGCGCAAAAGGGGCGCGAAACGCAACCAGATTTTGAAAATTTCTTGAAGAAATTTTTTTTAAAGGCAGTAGACTCCCTTGATACGCATCGTTGCGCTACCGCCGAAAAGGACGCGGTCGTCTTTGAGCGCCAGGTTGACAACGTTGAAAACGCGGTCGATGCCGCCCTGCTCGATCGAGAGGCTCCGCACGCCGTCCCACAGGTTGTTTTTGAGCAGGTAATATCCGAACGCGCTGTTTCCCGACCCGGTCGCAGGATCTTCGAGGTAACCGAAGCGGGGAGCGAAAACGCGCGTGTGCGCGGAGTGCTTCGGGTTTTGCGTTTCGAACACATAGATTAAGACGATATCGATATCGTTTTTTAGGCAAAAGGTTTTCAGGTTTTGTTCATCCGGGAAAAGGCGGATCGTGTTGTCGAGCGTGGCCAGGGGGACGATCAACGTCCGCAGGCCCACGTCGATCACGTCGATTGGGCAAGAGCGGGAGATATGGTCTGGGGCGATTTGAAGTCCCTGCGCGATTGCTGTCGCTTCGAGGTGTGTGCCGAGGTGCCGTGGGGCCGGGGCGGCGATGTAGACTGAGTCGTTGTCCGTCATCTCGTTGTAGACGGTCAGCGTCCCTTTTTTATTCGTGCGGATCGCGATCTCTTTTTGATCCAACAGGCGAGGCGTTTCTTGGATCAAATTGTGCATGCAGGCGACGGTTCCGTGCCCGCAAAAATCGACTTCGCACTCGGAGGAGTAGTAGGTCAACTGAAACGAATTTTCATCCCAAGGGACGCAATAGACGACCTCGGAGACGAACCCCTTGTGCCGCTTGGCGATCTCGAGCATTTCGGCGACCGACAGGTCGTGCGCATTTTCCAGATAGAAACACGCGGCCGGATTTCCGAGCGACGTGCCCGAGGTGAAAGCGTCGATTTTTCGATAAAGGTACTCACGCATTTTTTTCACTCACTTTCGTCATTTAAGGAAGAGATTATAGCAAAGAAGCCCCGGAGTTATTTTTTCGCGTGCTTCGCTTTAATGAGTGTTGCCAAATCGAAGAGGAGTTGTTACAATGTCGACCGTTGTAAATGTCCGATGCTCGCGTCGGGGTGGCGGAATTGGTAG
>JAVBRL010000145.1:0-2504 GCA_031547985.1 Synergistaceae bacterium | reverse complement strand
GGACCCGGATCATGTCGTTGCGGTAGCCGATCGAACCTCGGATATCGTCGATCGGCGAGGCTTTTTGGATCGCACGCTCGACGATCGCTTCCGGATTCATCGACGGATCGACTTCCAGCACAACCGGTGTCGGGGCCACGGCGCCAAGGGCCACGAGACATTTGACCGCGCGCCCGGAACGATAGGCGGCCATTGCGGCCGTTCCCACCGTCGCCACATCCATGCCCGCTCGGCGAGCATGTTTGCAAAAAGCGCCTCGTCTTTCTTCCCCAGACTGCGCCAGCGGAATCAAAAACGCCACCACCAACTCGCCCGCCTCGAGGCTCGTCGCCCCCGGACCGGTGAAGACGTCCCGCAGTGGAACCACGCGTTCGCCCTGCTGCGATTTGACGACCGCCGACGCTTCGTAAACAAGCATCGGCAAAACGGCGTCCGCCGAAGGGGCGGCGTTGCAGACGTTACCGCCGACCGTGGCCATGTTGCGAACCTGCACGGATCCGACGGATCGCGCGGCCTCCGCAAGAATGGCAATCTGTTTGGCAATGAGAGGGGAATCGGCAATTTCCGCCAGTGTGGTCGCCGCGCCGATGCGAAGGCAATCGTCCGCCTGGCGAATTCCTTTCATCTCGCCGACGCGCGTGACGTCGACCAGCGTCATATCGGGAAATCCCACGCGACTCCACTTGACCATGATGTCCGTCCCGCCCGCCAGGATCCTCGCCCCCGGGTGCGACGCGAGAAGCGCGCACGCTTCGTCGATGCTGCCGGCGCTCAAGTGCGTTATTTGCCGCATCGGCCATCCGCCTCCTTTTTGGCCCGAATTGCCGCCAGTACTTTCTCCGCCGTGATGGGCAGCTCGTCAATCCGAACGCCCACCGCGTTGTAGATCGCGTTTTGGATCGCCGGAGGCGTACCGATCAGGCAGCATTCACCGATCGATTTCGCCCCGTATCCGGTCGACCACTCGAAACTATCGACGAGCGAGGCGTTGACCTTCGGCACGTCGGCCGCCGTGGGAATCTGATAGTCCAGGAACGTTGGGTTTTTCATGACGCCCTTCGCGTCGTACTGAAGTTTTTCCATGATTGCCCAGCCATATCCCTGCGTCTGTCCTCCCTGGATCTGCCCTTCGAGCGCGAGGAGGTTGATCGGCTGGCCGACGTCGTGAACGCCCCACATCTCCACGACCTTCACCTGCCCCGTGCGTTCGTCGACCTCGACTTCCGCGACATGGCAGCCATACGCGTAACCGCCGGAAATGTTGTTGTACTTCGTCTCGTCGGGGTACTCGACACCTTCGGGCGTGAAATAGCCGATGCCGAGGATGTTCTGTCCCGGCACGTCGCAGACGTGCTGCCACGCGATCTGACCGTATGTCATTTTTTTCGACGCGTCCGCTTTACCGACAACGCAGCCGTCTCGCAGCTCCAGCTCTTCGGGGGACAGGCCAAGCGTTTTCGACGCCTGCTCGCGCAGCTTGCGCGACATGTCGTCGTTCGCTACCCGCGCCGCGCCGGAAGCCATATAAGTGCCCCGGCTCGCGAAACAGCCCAGGCCGAACGGAACGATGTCCGTATCGGGAGAGGCCACCACGACCTGGTCGAGCGGGATTTTCAGGCCCTCGGCCACGCACATCGCCAGCACCGTTCGAACACCCTGCCCCATGTCCGGTTCGTTGCAGTAGACGTAGACACGTCCCTGTTCGTTCATTCGAAGCAGCACGGCACCGCCTTCGAAATCCTTGATGAACGAGCGGTTACCGGACACGTGCACGCAGGGGGAAAGCCCGATGCCGCGCTTGACGGGATTTTTAGCGTCCGCGTTCAGCGCGAAAAATTTCTTGCGCTTCTCGCGGAACTGCGACTGTTCCCTCGCCTGTTCGAGGCACTGCCTGACCTCGATACTGTTCACACACCACCCGTGCGGGTTCGTGTACCCTTCGAACGCGAAATTCTTGAGGCGCAGCTCGTCCGGCTCGATTCCAAGACGGACGGCCACTTCGTCGAGGTGCGTCTCGTGCGCGAAGTGCTTCTGCGCGTTGCCGAACCCTCGAAAACAGCCCGTGGGGATCTTGTTCGTATAGACGAGGTGGCACTCGGAGCGAAGCGCCTGCGCCCGGTACATGATGTCGATGCGGTACATCGCGGTCAGTGCGATCGGCGCGCCGTACGCTCCCTGATCGGCCAGGATGTAGACATCCTTGCCCAGGTACTCCCCCTCCTTGCTCCAAGCCGTGCGCAGCTTGATACGCATCGGCAGGCGGGGCAGCGCGCATTGGAAGTCCTCGTGGCGGCTCAGGCACATCCGCACGGGGCGCTTGGTATGCCGCGCCAGCAAGGCTCCCAGCGGATGGACCGGTTGCGTGAGTTTGCCGCCGAAACCACCGCCAAAAAGAGGCTGCACGATGCGCACTTTCTCCGGGGGAACGTCGAGCGCCACGGCGTAATCGCGCCGCGACCACGTCGGCGTCTGAATACCGGCGTACATCGTTACGTTTCCTTCTT
>JAVBRL010000142.1:0-6005 GCA_031547985.1 Synergistaceae bacterium | reverse complement strand
TTTTGTATGTTTTTTATGTTGGGCTCCGCCCATGTCCTTTAGCTTCCGCGTCGGCGCCGCGCGCTGCACGTCGTACGACCGCGCCGAAGTCGCCCGCGCGCTCGCGCTCGCCTTGGAGCGCGCGGGGGGTGTGAACGCGCTTTTTTTCGGCGACGACGAAGTACCCGATCGATTCGAACCGCTTTTAAAGCCGAACCTGCTCGCGCCGTATGACCCGGCGGACGCGGTGACGACGCACCCGGAAATCCTCTCGGCCCTGATCGCGCATTTACGCGAACGTTTCCCCCATGTCGTGCCCTTTATCGCCGACGGTCCCGGCTATGTGTTCGCGGGGCAGGTGGAGCCGCTTTTCGTCAAAACAGGTATGCGCCGTGTAGCCGACGAATTTGGCGCCAGCCTGGCGTCGATTTTTGACCTTGGCGCCGTCATGGCGAACGGTCTGCTCGTCGCCAAACGTTATCACGAGGCGGCGTTTCGCGTGAACGTCGCCAAGTGCAAGACGCACGTGGAAACCGAGGTGAGCCTCTGCGTCAAGAACCTGTTCGGAATCGCGACGACGGACACGCGCAAGCGGGCGCACGGTTCGCGGTCGCAGCGCGAGCTGGCGAACGCCATTTTGGATCTGTACGAGGTCGCGCCGCCGCAGCTGCATATTCTGGACGCCGTCTGGGGGATGGAGGGAAACGGCCCGTCGCACGGGCGTCCGCGCGAAATCGGGTGGATCTTCGCTGGTGCGGACGCCGTTGCGGTCGACTGGGTCGCGCTATGCACGATGGGGTATGAAGATCCTCAGGCCGTGACGCTTTACCGGGCCGCGCGCGAACGTGGCCTGGGGCCCACGTCGCGGCGCGAGATCGAACTTGTGGGCGCGTCGTGGGACGAGCTGCCGGTAAAGGGCTTCGCCAAGTCGACGCGCGCGTTGCGTTGGTTGCCCACGTGGCTTCGCGGTATGGGGCACGGCGGGGTTAAGCTGCGCCCGGTTTTGGACGCGACAAAGTGCGTTCACTGCGGAGCGTGCCGCGACGTCTGTCCCGTGGGGGCGATTGCCATGCAAAAAATGCAAAAAATGCAGAAAAATTTGCCGGTGATCGACGCGAAAACGTGCGTCAAATGCCTCTGCTGTCACGAGATGTGCCCGACCGGGGCGATGGGCGTGGGGCAGAACTGGCTCGCGCGGCTGTTTTCGTGACGGGGGTGTGTTTCACTCCACGCCTTTATAGCGCGCGGCGAGGTATTCGCTCACGAGGCGCTCGACTGGCGCGAACGCGTCCGTAAAGGGCGCGACATCGTTTTCCACGCCCCCGGCCCAGCGGTGCAGCAGCAAGCGGGCAACTTCTTCGGAGGGCGCGTTGCCGCCCGGGAACGGACGCTTGGCGGCGGCGATCATGATGTTCTGAAAGCGCTCACCGCTTTCGGGAAAGTCGACGGGGTAGAGGTCGACGGCGGGGAAAACCTCCGCCAGCGCGGCGCGGATGCCGCGCAGCAGCCGCCCCGGATCGCCCGCGACCGAGCCGTGCACGTTCATGATCAGCACGCCGTCGTCCGTCAGTAGCTTTTCGATCCGCCGCGCACACTCGACCGTCGTCAGATGAAAGGGAATGCTGTACCACGAGCTGAACGTGTCAGAAAAAATCGCGTCGTAACGCTCGCGTCCTTCCACCTGTGCCTCGCGGTTTAAAAACGTGCGCGCGTCCTCGTGGAAAATCGCCAGGCGTGCGTCGTCCTTGAGCTCGAAAAATTCCCGCGCCACGCGCGTCATGCCCGGATCGATCTCCACGACGTCCATCCGCACGTCGGGCTGCGTCGCCATCACGTGCTTGGGCACGGCGTAGCCGCCGCCGCCCAGCATTAGTACGCGCCGTGGTGCGTTCGCTTTCGGCTTGATCCAGTTGAACGCGAGGTCGTAAAATTTCGTGTAGCCGCTGTAGAGTTCGTTCGGTTCATTGATATACATCAGCGTCTGTGCGGCGACGGGGTCCGTCTGCAGCACGCGCACGCCCACGGGCGGGATGCCCGGCACGTAACCGTCGAAGACGCGGATGTGGTTGTACTGCGTGTCGAAATGCGTTCCGCGCGGCAGCAGCACGTCACCGTACGCGAACGATCCCCACGCGCCCGTCAGAAAAAGCGCCGTCAGCACGGCGCTCGCCGCTCGCGCTCCCCGGTGGACGATGAAGGCCACCACGGCGAGCACGGCGCTGCACAAAAAGAGGATCGACACGGACGGCAACACGGAAATGAGGAAAAAGCCGCCCAAAAACGTTCCCAAAATGCTGCCGGCCGTCGAAAGCGCCGAAAAGCCCCCCACGGTCGCGCCGGTCGTCTGCAGGCTCTCTGTCGCGAGTTTGACGATCGTGGGCGAGACCATGCCGAGAATGACGCTGGGTAGCGTGAAAACCAGCAGTGCCCCCACGACCGCCCCCGCGTAGATGTGGGGGATGGCCCGCGTGATGAAAGCGAGCAGGGGGTTCGCCGCCAAGGCCGTCACCGCGATAGCCGCCGCCGCTCCCAGAATAATCTTGACCAAAAGCGAACGCGTCGGGCTCTTGTCGGCCACGCGCCCGCCAAGCCAGTAGCCCGCCGCGAGCGAAGCCATCACGATGCCGATCAGCGCCGTCCAGACGACGATCGACGTCCCCATATAAGGCGCCATGACGCGCGAGCCGACCATCTCCAAAACCATCACCACCGCGCCGCAGGTGAAAGATGCGATCTTGAGCGTCTGGCGGGCAAGCGCCTGGGAAGAGTCGGGCGCGGGTGATTTTTTTTGCGGCTGCTTCGGTGCGGTTTGTCCTTTCAAAAAGCTCACGCTCCTACGATTTATTTCGCCTTGTCTCGTTGATTGCAGGAAAATATCATAGCATAAGCTCGGGCTAAAACAGCGGGCGCCGCCCGCACCCGCCAGGGGGCCACGCCCCCTGGACCCCATTCCATAATTCTATAATAATAAAAAAACGGAGGGATTCGATGATCTGTTCGGTGGCGGAGATCGCGATGAGCGATCTGGTCGAAAAATATCGCGATGGCGAAAAATTCATGGCGCTGTGTCGGCAGTGCCGCAATTACGGCGCCAATTGGGCCTGTCCGCCGCTTTCGTTCGACGTAGAGGAGTTTTTGGAGCGCTATACGTATGCGTATATCTTAGGAGTTAAGATCGTGCACGACGAAAAGGCCCTCACAAATGCCGATTCGCACGAACGCGCGATGGAGTATTCGGCGCGCGTGTTTCGGTCCGCGAATGCGCGGTTGCTCGAAATACTCCACGGGCTCGAAAAAAAATTCCCCGGATCGATCGGGCTTTCGGCCGGGCAGTGTGGCCTGTGCGGCACGTGCGCGCGCACCTCGGGCACGCCCTGCCGCTTTCCGGAAAAAATGCGCCACTCGTTCGAAGTTTTAGGGTTCGACATTTCGCGCGTCGCCGAAGCCTTGCTGGGCATGACGCTCGTCTGGATGAGAAAAGACGACCCCCGCGAGACGTTTTTGCCGCCGTATCAGGTACTCGTCAATGCCCTGTTCACCTCTCGGCCGGACGGCGCAATCCTCGACGAGGTCCGTTCGCTCGTAGCATGAACAAGCTCGACCAGATGGGCTTTCCCTTTGTAAACGCGTATGTGGGCGTAAAGGGCGCGTTCGCGGATCAGTTTTTCGAACGCGTGCCCGGTTCCCTCTTTGACGTAAAAGCGTTCGATGCCGTACGCGAGTGTGACGGAGTCTTTCATCCCCAATTGTTGTCTCGCGACACGCCCTTCGAGGTAAAGTCCCCCTTGGGGACGAGAGAGCGCAAGTGCGTTTGCGCGTGCCATGCCGTCCGAATCACGTTCGAGTATGACGTAAAGCGTTTCTGGGAGTGTCTCGGGTCTTTCGCCGGGAAGAAGCGACAGCGAAAGCGTCGAAATCTCGTAGCTTAAAATCACGTAATCGCCCCGAAAAAAATCGCGCGGATCGACGGGTTCCGTGGCAAGCAATAAATCTTCGCCCATGAGTCGCTCGAAACCCGAAAAAATCGGATGCCATAACAACACCATGAGTGGCAGGGCGACGGCGAGTACCAGACGGCGAAGGGTCGAGGTGTCGACATGCGGGAACTTCATGTCGAAGTCCCTCCTTGGGGATCGTCTTTTGCGGTCTCAATGTTGCGTTTCCGTTTGAATCGCTCGTAAACGATAGGCGGAACGATCAAAAGCAGTCCGCCGACGACGAAGAAAAGCGATTTCGAAAAGAAGCTGTAAAACATGTCGAAGTACCACCGGCAAAGCAGCGCGCAGAAAAGCAGGATGGCGAGCGTGTCGCCCCCTTGCCGGCGATTTGCGCGATAAAGCAGGTAGCCCCCGAGTAAGACCGACGCGAGGATGGCCATGGCGAGGGCGCTTTCGTCGCCGCACCACCTGGAGTACCCCTCCGCCCACACGAAACGGATCGAAAGAGGGATGCCTGCCCCGGCGATCCAAAGCAGCCCTTGCGACTCGAACAAGCGGGAGGAGAGTTTTCGCCCGCAAAAGTCGATGGCGGCTCCGATCAAGACAACGGAGACGAGAAGCTGAGCGAGCGGAGAGTGGGCATGGTCGAGGATCAGGATTCCCTGCCAGATGACCCAGTTCGTGACGAGGATGAATTGAAACGAAAGCGCGGCGATGAAGGTCCGTGAGCCGGGGCGCGGACGTTGCCATAAAAACCATATTCCGCCCGCGAGCAGCGCGAGCGCGAGTAACGGGTCGAGCGGAAAAAAAACTCCCCCCCGTCCGAGGTCGAACGTGTAGGCGATTTTATCGCTGTTCCACCCGGTCGCGTCGGCGAAAAGAAAGTTGATGAAAAGGCACCCCACTGCCTGCGCCAGGAAAAGCGCTCCGGCGCTTCGAAGCAGGACGATCGTCGGTACGTAGGCGACAAGCCACGCGGCGAACGCGGCCGAAGCGCGCCCGCCCGTGTGGAAGATCTGCGACATCAGAAAAATGCCCCCCAAAAAGACGAAGCCGGACAAGACGGCGTAAAACTCGCGCCAGGAAAGAGAGCGGCAGGCGAAGGCGGAAAACGCCAGCGCCAAGTAACCGGCGATCGCGCCAGCGATCTTGGTGGCGTCGCCGATCGCGTCCCAGTTGGCGGCGATGAAACTCAAGACACCCAGGCCGATCATCGCACCGCCCAAGGTACGCGTGATCGCCCCGTAAGGACGCGACACCGTGTAGCGGGCGGATATGCGGTCATGCTGATCCTGTGTGACGATTCCTTCCTCGACCCACGTAGCGAGTTCCCTCTGCAGGAAGCGCAACAAGCGTGGGGGCAGTTTGTGTTCTGGCGGCACGGACGTCACCTCGGGGAATTTTTTCTTTTTTCACATTTGATTATACATTCAGGAAATGGCGGATAAAGAGAGAGGGGGAAACAGTTAAAATAATAAAAGATTTGTTACTCGAGGGAGGCCTTTGATGTCGTTACGAACCCGGACGGTCTTGAGCGTCGGCTTGGTCGCCGTCCTTTCGCTGATCCTCATCGGCTTCGTCTTTAATCGGATGACGATGGAGATGTTCGGTAAAGCGGAGGAGGGGAACATCGCCCGCAGTATCGCTCAGTTCAACGCCTATTCGAGACAGGAGATGACCTATGCCAGACTTCAGGCGTTGTTGTGGTCCTCGCGCAACGACGTTTACGAGTATATGAACGACCCGGGTATCCGCAGCCGGAGCCCCCTGCGGACGTCGATTCATGAGTTGAGCGGCTCGCATTTGGATTTCATCGCGTTGTTCGACAACTCCGGGAAGATTGTCGATGTCGTTTTCTTCGATGGGCAGTTGCAAAAGATGTTCTCCCCTCAAAATATCCAAGCATTTGAAAAAGAGATGTCGCCCGCGGTCCATTTGGCGATGGACGTCGACCTTTCCGGCTACGCCGCGATTTCGAATCGCGTCTTCCTCGTGGGCTTGAGCGCCGTCAAGGAGCTCAAGCCGGGTTCGCTGGGAAAAGGTGTTTGCTTGATCGGAATGTGCAGGGGCACCAAAATACCGGAGATG
>JAVBRL010000143.1:0-10798 GCA_031547985.1 Synergistaceae bacterium | reverse complement strand
GGGGTGAGGCGACCTGAAGAGCCAAAAAAAATTGCGGCATGTGCGCGAGAAGCCAAAACGCAACTCCGGCGAGTGGAGGCGCCTCTCCGCGCGACTCGCGGGAGAGATCGAAGGCTTGGGGTATGAAGTCGTGGAGTTGCGCCTCGCGACGGAGGCTTCTCAAAAAACGCTCAAGATATCGATCGATGCGCCTGAAAGCGAGACCGGTGTCTCGATCGCCGATTGTGAGAAAGTTTCGCGTCGTGTCGGACAACTTCTTGATGAGCTCGATGAGTGCGACGAAGAAGATGCCCGCACGGTAGCGGGTGAGGCGAAGAGGGAGCTTCCGCTTGTGGGACGCTATTTCCTGGAGGTCGGCTCCCCCGGTATCGAACGCCCGCTCAATGCCCCGAAAGATTATCGACGCTTCGTTGGAAGGCGAGCCGTCATCAATCTCAAAGGGGAAAAAAAAGGCAAGAAGGTTAAGGGGACGATTACGGCGGTCGATGCGGAGGACTGCATCCACCTGTTGGACGCACAGGGGCAAGAGCGGGTTTTCGAGCCCGGACAGATCGGCCGGGGGAAGCTGATCGCCGACGAATAAAGGAGGAACGCGTTCATATGCAGCTAGGAAAAGATTTTATAAAGGCGCTCAAACAAATAGAAGTGGAAAAGGGATTGCCCCTTTCCGTGATCACCTCAAGTCTCGAAGCGGCGCTCGTCTCCGCCTATAAAAAGTACAAGGGGGGGGGGCACATCGTCGAGGTGCACCTGGATATCAAAAATGGCGAGATCACACTTTACGAAGTGCGAAAAGTCGTCGAGAGCCTCGACGAGATCGTCGACCTCGAAGGTATCGACCACGCCGACCAGGTCATTCTTTTGGAGGAGGCGAGATCCCAAGGATTCGGTGATGTCGAAAAGGGGGACATCATCCGCATCGAAGTCTTCCCGGAGAATTTCGGTCGCATCGCCGCCCAGACGGCGCGCCAGGTAATTATCCAGCGCCTCAAGGACGCCGAACGCCAGGTGATCTTCGAAGAGTTCGCCGATCGCATCGGGGACCTCATCACCGGGACGATCTTCAAGTCCGAGGGTGACCAGATCCTCGTGCGGATCAACGACCGCACCGAGGCGATCCTGCCGCGCGAGGAGCGAATCCTGGGCGAGCGTTACATTCCCGCTGAACGGATGAAATTCTACTTGCTCGACGTGAGGCAGACGACTCGCGGTCCGCGCATCATCGTCTCGCGGACCCATCCGAACTTCGTCAAGAAGCTGCTTGAGCTCGAAGTACCGGAGATCCAGGAGGGGACGGTCGAAATTCGCAGCATCGTCCGCGAGGCGGGGATGCGCACAAAAGTAGCCGTATCGTCGCTCGATACGAACGTCGATCCGGTCGGCGCATGCGTGGGTAACAAGGGCGCCCGGATCAAATCGATCAGCAACGAACTCGGTGGGGAGCGCATCGACGTCATCGTCTGGAACAACGACCCTCTGCAGTACGTTCGCAGCGCGCTTTCCCCGGCCAAGATCGTGAAGGTCGAGCCGATCCTCGAGCAGGACAAGTCGCTTCGCGTCTATGTGCGCCCGGATCAGCTCTCTCCGGCGATTGGCAAAGCGGGACAGAATGTGCGCCTCGCGGCGCGCCTGACGGGTTGGAAGATCGACATCAAGGTCATCGAACCGGAGCGTTTGCCGACGCTTCAGGATCTGTTTGAAGATATAATCAAGGAGTCCGGAGACGAGATGCAAAGTCTCTGGAAGGACGAGGACGGAAACTAGGACGGGCTTTGAGGAAATGAACACGAGTGCTGCGAAAACGGACGCGTCCAAGCGAAAACGCCCACGCACGTGCGTCGGTTGCTTTGAAGAGTCTCCCAAACGCGTGCTTTTGCGCGTGGTGCGGTCCCCCGACGGTGCGGTGGATTACGACCCGTCCGGACGCGCGTCGGGCCGAGGTGCCTATGTCTGTTGCCGGATCGAATGCATCCAGGCCGCTCGCAAGAAAAACGCCTTTGCCCGGACGCTCAAGGTTCCGGTCGGCGCGGAACTTTATGTGCGCCTGGAGGAGCTTTGCAAATGACCGAACCGTCCATGATATGCCAAACGCCCGCTCACCTCTTGTCGATGCTGGGGCTGGCTCGCCGGGCGGGGTTTTTGATCGTTGGGCAGGACGACCTGCGGGCGAAGCTGCGCGAACAGATGGCGCTTCTCGTGATTGCGGCGTCGGACTGCGCGCCGAATGTTTTGCGGCATGTCCAAGGAGTGCGCTGTATTGTGTTGGAAGATGTCGACCGCGAGGACTTAGGGACCTCGATCGGCCTGCCAGGCGCTCAGATCGTGGCACTCCCCGCAGGGTGCGGGTTTGCCAAGAAAATCAGCAATCTTTTGTCGTGCGAAAATGAAATAAAAGAAGAAATAAAAAAGGAGAGATGCCCATGAGTAAAATCAGAGTGTACGAACTGGCGAAGTTGCTCGATAAACCCAACGCCGAGGTTGTGGAGCTTCTAAAAGGGTTGGGGGTGGACGTCAAGTCGCATATGAGTTCGATCGATACGGAGACGGCGCAATTGGTCGAAGATTCGTTGCGCGAGAGCGCCGCGAAGGGCGAAGAGTTCCCGGTCGAGCAAACGCAACCGGTTTCGTCGCATCCACCGTTTGCGGTAAAACCCGGATGGACCGTGGCCGATCTGGCCGAACGTTTGGACGAATCGCCTGCCTCGCTCGTGAAGATTCTGCTGATGGCAGGGATGATGGCTCCTGCCAATACGCCGCTGGATAAGGCGATTCTCGACCATTTCACCAAGCATTTCAATCGCGAGTTCGTTTTTGACGAAGCGGCGGCGCGAGCCGAAGGGCGCGTTTCCGCGACGGAGATGGAAAGCGCAGCGCCTTCCGCGTCCGCCGAGACGGAAGAAATGGAAGCGCCGAAAACGGAAACACCCGAGAAAAAGCGTGTCCCCGGAGGCGAAACCAAGGCGAAGCGCTACCGGATCACTCCCGTCGAGGGAGCGAACCTCCAGCCGCGCTCCCCGATCGTTACGGTGATGGGACATGTCGACCACGGTAAGACGACGTTGCTCGACTATATCCGCAAGACGCGCGTGACCGAGAAGGAAGCGGGTGGCATTACGCAGCATATCGGTGCCTCGACGGTCGATTACAACGGCAAGCGGATCGTCTTTCTGGATACCCCGGGACACGAGGCGTTCACGTCGATGCGCGCCCGAGGGGCGAGTGTGACGGATATCGCCATCCTCGTGGTGGCAGCGGACGACGGAGTGATGCCGCAGACGATCGAAGCCGTGAACCACGCGAAAGCGGCCGAGATCCCGATCATCGTTGCCGTCAACAAAACCGACAAGCCGGACGCGAAGCCGGATCGCGTGCGTCAACAGCTCTCCGACCACGGGCTCGCTCCCGAGGAGTGGGGGGGCAACACGATCATGGTCGACGTGGCGGCGAAAACGGGCGACGGGGTGGATAACCTGCTCGAGATGGTGCTACTCGTCGCTGAGATGGAAGAGCTGCAGGCGGATGCCGACGGTAATCCGGAGGGCGTCGTGATCGAGTCGAACCTCGACAAGGGCAAGGGGCCTGTGGCGACGGTGATCGTCATGCAGGGGACGCTCAAACGCGGGGCGGTGATCATGACCGGTACGACCTGGGGAAAGATCCGCGCCATGATCGACTCGAACGGCAAATCCCTCGACGAAGCGGGACCGAGCACCCCAGTGGAGATTCTCGGTTTCGAGTCGGTACCGCAGCCCGGCGAGAGCTTCCGCCGCGTCGCTTCGGAACGCGAGGCCCGTGAGGTCATGTTCGACAACGACTCCACGCGCAGGGAACAGGAACTCCAGAAGACGCACCGCCTGACGCTGGAGGAGCTTTACGAAAAGATGCAGGCTGGCGAGACGCCGCAGCTCAACCTCGTGCTCAAATGCGATGTGCTCGGCTCGATGGAGGCGTTTCACAGCTCGCTGATGAAAATGTCCACCGAAGCGGTGGGGATCAACATCGTCCACGAAGGGGTGGGGCGTATCTCCGAGACCGACGTTATGCTCGCGGCCGCCTCGAACGCCATCGTGGTGGGGTTCAACGTGCGCCCCGACGCGAACGCCAAGAAGATCGCCGAGACCGAAGGCGTGCAGATTCGCCTCTATCAGGTCATCTACGAGATGCTCGACGATATCAAAGCCGCCATGGAGGGAATGCTCGCTCCGATCCTCAAAGAACACGTGTTGGGGCAGGCGGAAATTCGTGCATCGTTTAAAGTTCCGAAGATCGGCAAGATCGCGGGGTGTCGCGTGCTCGAAGGCAGCATCACGCGTAACAGCCGCGTGCGGTTGATCCGCGACGGAATCGTCATCTGGGACGGCACGCTCTCGAGCCTCAAACACTTCAAAGAAGATGTGCGCGAGGTCAAAGCGGGCAACGAATGCGGGATGAGCTTCACGAACTACCAGGATTTCCACGAGAAGGACGTCGTCGAAGCGTACGAGATCCTGAAGGAAAAGGCGTATCTCTCCTAGCTCGCTGAGGGTTTGTTTCGACGATGGCGAAGCCGTGGATCGCTTTTTTGCGCGTGCGCGTCCTGATACCGGGCGCGGCGAGCCTCAAGGATCGAAGGAGCGTTGTGCGCTCGGTTTTGGAGACGATTCGTGCGCGCGCGCATGTGAGCGCGGCGGATTTAGGGCCGCAGGATGTCCATGACATCGCGGAGCTTGCTTTTGTCGCGGTCGGCTCCTCGCAAAAAGAGACATCCGATCGCATGGCAAGCGTTGCGGGGCATATCGCCCACATGGAGCCCGAGGGGGCCTTCGAGTCCTACGTGTTGGAAAACGAGGTTTTTTGCTATGACGACCTATAGAATCGAGCGTGTCAACAAAGAGTTGTTGCGCCTCCTTTCGAACCTGCTTGCGAACCGGGTCAAGGATGCTCGCGCCAAAGAGGCGATCTTGACCCATGTCGATTGTTCCCGCGACCTGGGGCACGCAAAAGTCTACTACACGTTGATCGATCCGCTCGCACGCGACGCGACGCAGCGTGCGCTGCAGGACGCCGCTGGACTCCTTCGCGGACTGGCGGGAAAAGAGATGCACCTGCGCCACATTCCCGAGTTTCATTTTATCTACGACGACTCGGAGAAAAAGGCGCGCGATATGGACACGCTTTTGGATCGGATCAAGTCCGAACTTCCCGAAAGCGCACCCATTGAGGGCATGGACGAGGACGATGAGCTGGAAGAATACGGTGACGACGACGATGGAAGCGATTCGTAAGTCTGTTGCCGAGCAACTCCAAGCCGCGCCTGCCTGGGCCGTACTGAGCCACGAAAAGCCCGATGGCGACACGTTGGGCTGCGCGTCCGCCCTGATCGGGCTCGCGAAGAGGCTGGGGAAAAAATGCTTGTGGCTCGGGGTCAGCCCCTACCCGCACCAATATGCCTTTTTGCCGCACGCGGAAGACTACGTGGATCTGTCGACGGCTCAGGTGCTCGAAGAGTGGGCGCGTGAAACGTTTCTGTTCGTCGCCGTCGATACGAGCAACCCGGAACGCGGCCCGCTCGCGACGCCGGAATTCAAACGCTGTTTTTCTCCTTCGGCGCTGATCAATATCGACCACCACGCCGACAACACGCGCTACGGGACGACGAATCTTGTCGACACCGACGCTTCGGCCTCGGCCGAGGCGCTTTGCGATTTGTTCGATGTGGGGGGCTGGTCGATCTCCCGCGATGAGGCGCGCGCGCTTTACGTGGCGCTCATCACGGACAACGGGCGTTTCTCATTTTCAAGCACGACGCCGCGAAGTTTTCGCTGCGCGCTACGCCTGCTGGAAGCGGGGGTCGAGCCCTGGGAGATTGCCGACCACCTGAACAAGAATTTCAACCCCGGGACGTTGCCCCTCTGGGGGCGCGGGCTTACGCGAATGGAGCTTTTCGCGGACGGCGCGTGCGCGCTCGTCTGGCTCGCGGAGGACGATTTCGCACAGACGCGGACGACGCACGGCGACACGGAGAATTTCGTCAACTGGATCATGCGGATCCGGGGCGTACAGATCGGCGCGCTTTGCGTCGAAGCGTCGCCCGATGTGCGTGTGAGTTTACGTACGTCGCGTCCTTTGAACGCGCGCGAACTCGCCGCCCAGTTCGGAGGCGGCGGACACGACCAAGCCGCCGGGTGTAAGATCCGCGCATGCCTGCCCGAGGCGGTCGGTGCGCTTAAAAGAGCGATGGCGTCGTATGCCGAGCGGTTTTCTCGTCCTCGATAAACCGGTTGGCGTCCGCAGCACGCAGTGCGTGGAGCGCGTGCGCGCGCTTTTGGGCGGAAAGACCAAAGTCGGGCACGGAGGCACGCTCGACTCGACCGCGAGCGGGACACTCGTCATTTTGATCGGTGAGGCCACTCGTTTGAGCGATCTCGTAATGGCATTTCCCAAGGTGTACCGCGCCGAGGTCGCGTTCGGGACGGAAACGCTCACCGACGACTACTCCGGTGAACCACTCAAAACGTCCCCCTTCGACACGATCGACGCACGGCGCATCGATGCGCAGCTCGTCTCTTTTTTGGGGTGGCGCTTGCAACTTCCTCCGAACGTGTCGGCGCTTCGCACGGGGGGCGAACGCGCTCATCGTAAAATTCGCTCCGGTGCAGATCCCGAGCTTGCTCCTCGCCCCGTGTTCATCGAACGCATCTGCCGAACGAGCGTGCTTTCGCCTACGGGGCATGTCGCGTTCGAAATCCTCTGTTCGAAAGGAACCTATGTTCGGGCTTTCGCGCGCGACCTCGGCCGCCAGCTTGAATGTTGCGCGCACCTGAGCGGCCTGGTCCGCACGCGCATCGGGCCATACTCCTGTGACGCGCCTTGCGCCGTTCGCTGGGAGGAATTGGACGAAAAAACGCCGTGGCAGGAAAAAATCCTCCCCATTTCGAGCTGTGATCGCGGGATCGTGAGCTACGGGATTTCCGAAGAACAGCGCATATCGCTCATGCAGGGAAAGCCGCTTCGTCTCGATGCGCTCGCCGGACGCCGGATCGTATCGCAAGACGATCAAGAAGAGGATTGGGAGTTCCGCAAACTGTCGCAAAAAATGGGCGTGCTGCTTTACGCCCCCGGCTCCGATGCGTTCCATTCGTTCGCCGAGTGGGTCGACTCCGTTCCGTACCCCATCTTGAAACCCCGGAAAAACCTCCTGTCATGATCGTCGCGATCGGCGCTTTCGACGGTTTCCATAAAGGACACCAAGCGCTGCTGCAGACGGCCGCCAAACGTGCGACCGAGAAAAAGACGCAGTGGGCAGTTGTG
Organism: Synergistaceae bacterium; assembly: GCA_031547985.1. Taxonomy (GTDB): domain Bacteria; phylum Synergistota; class Synergistia; order Synergistales; family Synergistaceae; genus JAVBRL01. The sequence continues at coordinate 3,508 of JAVBRL010000143.1, read as the reverse complement.
ACGTTCGAAGGACACCCTCAGCAATTCCTCTCGCAACGCGCTTTCGAACTGCTCTACACGCAGCCCGAGCGCGATCTCTTGGCCCGCGTGCTGGGAATCCCCCAGCTCATCAAGCTTCCTTTTTCGCGCGCGTTCGCCGATCAATCGCCGGAGGAGTTCTTCGATTTCCTGCGAAAACGTGTGCTGCTCGACGGTGTTATCGTGGGAGAGGATTTCCGTTTCGGGCGGGCACGGACCGGAACCCCCGAACTTCTGACGGAGCTCTGCCATCGCGCGAATCTTTCGTGCGACATCGTGCCGAGCCTTTATATCGACGACGTCCTGGTCAGCAGCTCGGAGATCCGCGCACTGGTGGAACTGGGGAAATTCGACGCCGTCACGCGCCTTCAGGGGTATCCGTTTTGGATGAGCGGTCTGGTCACGTGGGGGGATGCTCGCGGGCGAAAGCTCGGTTTTCCGACGGCGAACCTCGTCTTCCGCCCGGAGAAAAAACTTCCGGGGCGTGGGGTTTACGCGGCTTTGGTCTGGGTCGCATCATGCGGACGTTTCCTCCCCGGAGCCGTTAATATCGGATTTAATCCCACATTTTCGGGTGTGCGCGGCCTGCGTTTCGAGGCGCACCTGCTCGACTTCGAAGCAGGTGCGTCGACCGAGGACCGCGAAAAAAAACAAGAGAGCCTCTACGAAAAAAACCTTTGCGTCTTCATGATCGCGCGAATCCGCGACGAAGTGCGCTTCGATCACGTCGAAGCGCTTAAAAAACAGATTGCCAAGGATATCCAGCACGTGCGCGTCGCCTGTTCGAACTTTTTGGCGCGGCCCGAGGCCGATTTTTTACGGCGATTCGACGAGACGCTTTCCGTGCTAGAATAGCCTCGAACGTTGCAAGCAGCGAAAAAATAGGAGGGGTTATCGATGTTCAAACGGGACAGGCTGGAAAGACTGGTACGTATTCTGAACGAACGAAATCTCGACGCATGTTTTATCGGACCCGACGCCGATCTCATCTACTTGGCGGACCTGAACCTTCATCAGGATAAGCGCGTGCGCGCCGTCATGATTTCCCGCACGGGAAGCGTGGGCGCTATCGTCCCTTCTCTTTACAAACAAAAAGTCGCCGATGTGTTGGGACCCGACGTGCCGCTCGAAATCTGGCAGGACCACGAGGGCTTCACGGGCGCGTTCAAACGCTGCTGCGAGCGTGTCGGTATTACCAGCGGCAAAGGCAAGCGCGTTGCGGTGAACGCGTGCCTGCGTGCCGTCGACCTGATCGACGCGATGGGCGCGGTGGACGCCGAGTACGTCAACGGTTCAGAGCTCCTAGCGCCGCTTCGCCGCTGCAAGGACGCCTCGGAAATCGACATCATGCGCCGCGCGGGTCGCATGGCCGACCAGGTGATCGAAACGCTCGTCGACTTCATCCGTCCTGGATTGCTCGAGCGCGACATCGCCAAGAAGATCGCCGAGCGCTTCGAGGAGCTCGGCGCCGACAGTTCCTCGTTCAACCCGATCGTCGCGAGCGGACCGAATTCGTCGATGCCGCATTACGACGGCAACTCGCGCACGATTCAAGAAAACGACGTGATCATTCTCGACCTGGGTTGCATGGTCGAAAATTACTGCTCCGACATCTCGCGCACGGTCTTCGTGGGCGAGCCGACGCCAAAGCAGCGCGAGATCTACGAGATCGTCCGCCGGGCGCAGGCCGCCGGCGAGGCTGCCGCGCGCCCGGGCGTCGCCGCGCAGGACGTCGACCGCGCCGCGCGCAAAATCATCACGGACGCGGGGTACGGGCCGAACTTCCTCAATCGTACGGGACACGGCATCGGCATGGAGGTGCACGAGACGCCCTATATCGTCGAGGGCAACACGCACATTCTCGAAGTGGGCAACTCGTTCAGCGTCGAGCCGGGAATTTCGCTGCCGGGCGAGTTCGGCATGCGTGTGGAAAACTGTGTCGTCGTCACACCGAACGGATGCGAAAGCTTCAACAACGCCTCGCGCGATCTCACAATCTGTCGCGGCCGATAAAATCGATAACATAACGCAAAAGCAAAAAATTCGCACTCCGCAAAACGGAGGCGCGAATTTTTTTGCTTTAGTTTTTTGAATTTTTGAAAAGGGGTCCAGGGGATGTGTCCCTTGGAAATTTTTTGCCTTTATTTCTTCAGCCGCTCGGCGATCTCCTTGATCTCGTCGCCGGAGATCGTCTCTTTTTCCTGCAGGATGCGAGAGGCTTCGTGCAGCACGTCTGCGTGCTCGACCAGAACGGCGCGGACTTTCTCCTGCGCTTCGGTCACGAGTGTGCGGATTTCTTCGTCAATCATCGTGACGGTCTCGGGGCTCAAGTCCGTGCGGGCGTTCGTGCCGGCCTGCAGGTACATGGCGGCCGAGGCGGCGTAGCGCACGGGGCCGAGTTTCGCGGACATGCCGAACTCCGTCACCATGCGCCGTGCGAGTTCGGTCGCGCGCTCGAGGTCGTTCGACGCGCCTGTCGTCGGCTCGTCGAAGATCAAAAGCTCCGCGCTGCGCCCGCCCAGCATGACGGCCATGCGCGCCAAAAGCTCCTTTTCGCCCAGCAGATACTGGTCTTCTTCGGGGCGCTGCATCGTGTAGCCCAGCGCGCCTTTGGCCGTGGGGATGATGCTCACCTTGTGCACGGGGTCGGCGCCGGAGATGTAGTAGGCCGCGAGCGCGTGCCCCATCTCGTGATAGGCCACCTTGCGGCGCACGGACTCGCTTAAAGGTGTCTTGCGCTGCAGGCCGGCGACGACGCGCTCAATCGCGAGGTCGAAATCGGCCATGGCGACTTGCGTCTCGCCGCGGCGCACGGCCAGCAGCGACGCTTCGTTGGCGATGTTGGCGAGGTCGGCGCCCGAGAAGCCGGGCGTGACCTTCGCGATGGCCTCGAGTTTCACGTCGCCGTCCAAGGGCATTTTACGCGTGTGGATCTTGAGGATATCGAGTCGCCCTTCCTCCGTCGGTAGCGTGACCTGGATCTGGCGGTCGAAGCGCCCCGGGCGCACCAGCGCGGCGTCAAGCGTCTCGGGACGGTTGGTCGCCGCCATGATGACGACGCCGATGTTGGGCGCGAAACCGTCCATCTCGGCCAAGAGCTGATTCAAGGTGTTTTCTCGCTCGCTGTTGCCGCCCAGGACGCCCGTCATGCGCGCCTGGCCGATCGCGTCGATCTCGTCGATGAAGATGATGCAGGGGGAGCGTTTCTTGGCCTGTTCGAACAGGTCGCGCACACGCGCGGCGCCGACGCCGACGAACATCTCGACGAAGCTCGACCCGGTCATGAAGAAAAACGGCACGCCCGCCTCGCCCGCCGTCGCTTTGGCGAGCAGCGTCTTGCCCGTACCGGGAGGTCCGACGAGCAGCACGCCCTTGGGGAGCTTGGCTCCCATCGCGTCGAAGCGCTGCGGTTCGCGCATGAAGTCGATCACCTCGCGCAGCTCCACCTCGGCTTCGCCCACACCGCCGACGTCGGCGAATTTGATTCCCG
>JAVBRL010000178.1:0-14474 GCA_031547985.1 Synergistaceae bacterium | reverse complement strand
GGCCGTGATGGAGCCATCGGCACCGGGAGCGTTGTCGATGGTCAGTGATATTCCCTCCGGCACGTAGATGCCGGCGTCAATCCCATCCCCGGCGGTCACCGCGTTCGTGCCGCTCAGGAGCAGCTTGTTGAGGCCTGTCGTGTCTCTGAAATCAATACCGGGGTTATTGTGTGGCGCGGTGATCTCGAGGTTCTGTACGGTGAGCACAACCCCCGGGTGGGGGTCTTCCGTTTTGATGCAGGTGTCAGTCCGCTTAATTTTCTGCCCGTCGATGGTCAGGCTGGTGATGCGCGCCGGAATGGTGATGATGCCACTGCCGTCGGTATCAAGCTGGAGCGTGTCGCCGTTCTGGAAATCAGTCCACTTATACGCCGCAAAATTTTTGCCGCTCGAGCGAGTCGCCGCCCCCGCGGCACCCGCAAACAACAGCAACAGCACCACAATGCATACCGCCAGGGACCCCAGATTCTCTCTCTTCATGCCGGATCACTCCTCTTCGCCTTGCGTACCCTCTTGCCGCAGGTCGTCAATCGCAGGCTGCTTTCGGCTCGATCGGCGCCTCTTCACAGATCGATGGCTGTATTGCCCCGGTCGCAGGATGTCAATGTAATCCTCTGGAGGCGCTGATTTAATCACGTAGGCGGCAATTTGTTCGTGTGAGTATGTAGGAATAGTGAAGGCGTGTCATCTTTGCCCTTTAGGCCCCCAACAATAAATCAGCCGTAGCAGTACCAACGCCTTGTCGCAGATTAATCGCTGTATTACCATGGACATAGTAGCTTGAAATAATTATATGGTAAGTTCTTGTGTCCCGCTATAGTCCACATAGACCAACTTTGTTTTTTCGCAAAAATGCGAGCCGCCTATCGTTAGGGGCGAGGCGTACGTTCGTGCTATAATCGTAGCCAAATAGTGCCGGAGGTGACCGATATGCCCAAAGAAGCGACCACATTGCTGCGAGTTCGCATTGACGAATCGACAAAACAAGAAGCGGACGAACTCTTTGAAGATATGGGGATGAGTACGGCCTCGGCGGTCCGGCTGTTCCTGAGGCAGTCGATCATCAGCCGCAAGCTTCCTTTCCTGCCTGTCGCACAGGACGAGGATGGTTTTTACGGTGAAGCCAACCAAAAAAGACTTCGGAGCGCCATCGCCCAGCTCAAAAATGGCAAAGGACAGGTTCATGAGCTGATCGAGTCCTGACATGCGTAAAACATGGGCCGATGAAGCATGGGAGGATTACTTGTTTTACCAGCGACATGACCGCAGAGCGCTGGATAAAATAAATAAGCTCCTGAAAGATATCGAACGCAACGGGGAAAAAGAGGGGATCGGACATCCCGAGCCGTTGAAAGGCAACCTGTCCGGTTTCTGGAGTCGCCAGGTGGACGGCAAAAACAGGCTGGTTTATCGCATTGCAGAAGGACATCTTGAAATCGCGCAATGCAGGACACATTACGGGGACAAGTGACCGCAAAGAAGAGCTAAGCAACGCTGAAAAAACGCGCAAAACAACGGGACCCTCTATCGTGGAAGGTCCCGTGTCGTTTCTATCGCCGCTCTGTCGTATTGCCGCTATGCGTTCAGCTTCTCCGCCTGCCTATCGCAGCACCCGCCAGCATCATCGCCGCCACAGCGCCGAACCCCGCGTCGCACGAACTGCTGCTCCCGCCCCCGCTGGGGCTTTCCTGCGGGAAGCCCGGCATGTCGGCCAGTTTGATGCCGCCGTTCGCGAACGTCTGCACGTAGGTCGTGTCGTCGCCTTCGAGCGTGTACTGGATCGACGTGATCGTGCCGTTTTTGAACGTGTCGCGGTTCGCCGCCGTGCCCGATATCTCCAGGTACGGGGCCTTCACCGCCAGCGCCGCCACCGGCGTCGCATTGCCTTGCGCGTCGACCCAACTGTAGTACAGGTCCATCAGGCCCAGGTTCGTCATGAACGCCTTGACCGCCGACAGCAACGCGGGGTCCGCGCCGCCCGCGAACGGCAGGCGGATTTTGATCAGCCACGAGCCGTCGGCGTTTTCTTCGGCCACGACCTCGCAGTCGTTGACGTTGAACGTGAAGTATTGCTTTTCCGTCGGCTGGTCGGGGCCCAAGACGATCACGTTGATCGTGTACGTGACCTTCGTGCCGTTCTCCGCCGTCACCGTGATCGTGAAGGGCCCGGTGTTGAAATCATGCTACGCGGGCAGCTTGGGCTCGCTTTTCGCACCCGGGGGCAGGTTGCCCGTGATGTCGACACTCGAAACGTCCGTGCCGTAGGGCACCGTGGCCGAGAACGTCGTGCCCGTCTGCGCCAGCGGTTCCGACTCGCCGCCGATGGTGATCTTCATGTTCGAGGGCTTCGTGTCGGAAGACGGAGGCGTCGGGTCGGGGCCGGGCCCAGGAGCGGGCGTTTTCACCGTCAGCGTGAACGTGAACGTCGCGGCGGGCGTAAGGCCGTTGACCGCCGTCAGTATTACCGGGTAGGTTCCCGCAGCGAGCCCCGCAGCGATTTTCAGTTTTTCCGTTCCGCCGTCCCACACAATCTTGGGGTCACCGGTCGCTGTTACATTGGGCGTCGGATTTCCCGTAATCGTGTACACATCCGTCGACGTGGCCGCGTAGCCCGTCGTCAGCGTCATGCTCGCCGGGCCGGAAATAGCGGGCGCTTTGAGCGTCTCTGTGGCAGGATCGGACCAGATCGACAAAGCTGCCGTTCCGGTGCTGGCCCTGTAGGTGTACTTCCCAGGGGAAGCGAACCCGTTTCCGTCATTATTGTCCGGCGTGCCGGTTCCGGGAACGGGGGTCACGCTGCCGGGGTCGAGGCGCTGCCAGGCCTGCAAGGTTCCCGAACTCACGCCCAAACCCACCACGCACTTGCCGGAGGCGAATTGCGGCGTGAGCGTCAATTTCGGCAGCGTGAGGTTCTTTACATCGTAAGGAGTGGGAGGGCTTTTACCACTCGGCAGCCACAGGTAGGCCTTGCGGTCCTGCGGGATGGTGAAGGTGTAGGTGTAGGTGTTGGGTGGAGCAACATTGACCGTGAACGAGATCGTCCAGCCCTCGCTGCCCGACTCGTAGGTACGGGGGAACTCGCTGTCTGGCGCGACGGCGTTGGCCTTGTCGTAGGTCGGATTGTCGACCTTCCCGGCCCTCGCATTCACCGACCCGCCGGTGATGACCGTGGTGCCAGGTTCCCCCCCCAAGTCCCCTGCGCCAACGCCGATATCCTGCCCGCCGCCGCCCACGCCTCCCGCACCCCCTGTGGCCGTGACCGTGCCGCCGGTGATCGTCACCGTGCCACCGTCGCCGCCGCGGGTGCTGTTGCTGCCGCTGCCGCCGCCGATGCCGGCGCCCCAAGCGCTCGTGGCCGTGACCGTGCCGCCGGTGATCGTCACCGCACCGCTGCCTTCGATGCCGCCGATGCCCGCGCCGCCGAAGGTCTTGCCCCCCGTGGCCGCGAGGCTGCCGGGTCCGGAGATGCGCACTTTCGCGCCGGCAGGCACGCCCAAGCCCGCCGCGTACCAACCGCCCCGCAGCCTGTTGTCCCCCGACAGCAGGATGTCCGGCGAGGCGCCGGCGGCCAGCAGGATCGGCATCGGGCCCCTGGTGCGGACAAGATCCAGGTCGATGCTCACGCCGTCCAGCGTGATCGTGCCCTGGTAGCCGTTTTCCACCGTGACGGCCGTGTTGGGGTACGTGTTTGCATCATACGTGCCCGTGATCGTCACGTCGGGGCTGGCCTGCTTGACAGTAAGCGCTCCGTTCTCAAGATAGTACGTCACCGCCGCCTCCGCCGACGCGCAACACAGCATCAAACCCAGAAGAAAAAACACCGCAACGAACCGTTTTCTTGTCCTTTTACCCGGTTTCATTCTCCTCACCTCCCGTCAGGATAAATTCATCAAGAAGCTTTTTCGCAAACCCCACGCATCGCCGTACTCCGCGTGCCTCAGCCAACACCTCGTTGCAGATCAATCGCTGTATTATTTCAAAGCACTACAACCCAAAATAACAATATGGCAGGTTCTTGCGTTTTGCTATAGTCCACATGGACGATCTTTGTTTTTTCGCAAAAATGCGAGACGCCTATCGTTAGGGCCGACGCGAGTACTTCCCCCCCGCGAAACGACGCATCGCAACCGCGATATACGAACTGTGCAACGGCAATTAAAAAGCGCCGAACCCCGCATTGTACGGGATTCGGCGCCTTACAGCGTGATATGCAGTGATAAAAATGGTGGAGGCGCGGAGAATCGAACTCCGGTCCAACAAGGGCCAATCTGGGACTTTCTACGAGCGTAGACCTTGTTTTGATGTCGGGCTTTTCGCTCCCAAGGTCAGGATCGAAACGCCCCAGTCTTCCTAGAGTCTCGATCTCCCCCCGGAAGGCGCTGACGGAGATCCAGCCGTCTTTTGTGACGCCCGCGCATCGTCCAACGGCGGGGACTTTGCGGAGCGTGACTGCTTAATTAAGCAGCCAGTGCGTATTCGTTATTGGCAATTATTGTTTTGGAGCCTGATTTACGAGGATGCCCCATCCTCGGCCCGCTTATCCCGATCCTCCTCATGCTGTCGAAACCGATCGCCCCCACATACGTGAATTGATCTTTCCAATCTTAATCCGAACGCCTCATTCGACGCAACCGTAAAACGGCTAGTCTTCGCCGCTGTCTCTTTTTGAACGCCCTCGCACCGCCCGCGCCATCTCGCGGTCCGCGTCGCGTTGCGCGATGCTGTCGCGCTTGTCGTGAAGCTGCTTGCCCTTGGCGATGGCCACTTCGACCTTCGCGAGCCGCCCCTCTTTGAGGTACATCTTGAGGGGGATCAGCGTCAGCCCCTTCTCGCGCGTGCGCGATTGCAGCTTGTAGATCTGCGATTTATGCACGAGCAGCTTGCGCGGACGCATGGGATCCTTGTTATAGTAGCTCCCTTTTTCGTACGGGGAGATGTGGACGTTCATCAGCCACAGCTCGCCGTTTTCGATCCGCGCGTAACCGTCGCGCAGGTTTACCTGGCCGCCGCGCACGGATTTGATCTCCGTGCCGGACAGCGCCACGCCCGCCTCGAACGAATCGAGAACGACATAATCATGCCGCGCGCTACGGTTTTGGGCGACGGTTTTATCTTGCTTCTCTTGTTTTTCCGCTGCGGCTTCGCTCGTCATATCGATACCACCTATGGAAATATATCACTGAAATCAAAAATAGTCAATTAAGGTCAAAAATAGCTTCCGCAAAAAAATCTCGCACATAACAAAAAGGGGGCCTCCAAGAAGGCCCCCTTTTCCCCTAATTTGGTCGGGGCGAGAAGATTTGAACTTCCGACCTCCTGGTCCCGAACCAGGCGCGCTAACCAGGCTGCGCTACGCCCCGAACGGTCGGCATTGTATCACTGTCGAGCTTCCCGAGTCAATCGAAAAAGTGGGAACTCCCCAAAGAGGGGCTACCCAAACGCCGCACTTGGTGCGATCATAACCGGGTATTGCACGAAACACCTATGATATGGAGGTTTGATTCCCTTGACGACATCGATCCGAAAACGCACTGCGGATGACGACGCTCTGCTGCTTGATATATGGCAACGCTCGGTCGAAACGACACACACGTTTTTGAACGCCGACGACATTTGCTTTTACCTGCCGCTGGTGCACGACGCTCTGGCGTTGGCCGACGTGTGGGTGGCCCAGGCCCCCGATAAAAGCCCCATCGCCTTCATCGGCCTTAACGGCTCGAAGGTGGAGATGCTTTTCGTCGACCCCGACCGGCGGGGCCAAGGGATCGGCACCGAATTGCTCGAATACGCGAGGAAAAAACGGGGGCGGCTGCACGTCAACGTCAATGAACAAAACCACGACGCGCACGCGTTTTACCTCCGGCGCGGCTTCAAGGATGTCGGGCGCTCCGAACTCGACGAGTCCGGAAGGCCCTTCCCCCTGATCCACATGTCCGAATAGCGGGCGATCCGAGGCGAGTTTTTTTGAATATGTCCTTCTTGTTATCCGGCGTGCCCGGCTACGCGACGCTGATCGTCCTGGGAACCGCCGGATTCGGGTTGTTTCGAAAGCTGAGGCTTCCCTTGCCGGCGCTTTTGGGGTCGCTTTTCGCCACGGGCGCCTTGGCGGCGGCCGGGGCTTTTCCGAACGTGTCGATCGGGGGCATCTCGTTTTTCTGCAAAATCGCCATCGGCATCATGACCGGGCTGCGGATCGACCGCCGCTCGGTGCGCCTTTTAAAGACGTTCGTCGTCCCCACGATCCTCGTCTGCTGTTGGATGATCGGAACGTCGATCGTCGCGGGCGCGCTGCTCGCGTGGACCTCCCACACGGACCTGCCGAGCGCCATGATCGGGAGCGCCACGGGAGGCGTGACGGAGATGGCCATCTTCGCCCTCTCGCAGAACTACGACGTCGCCACGGTGACGTTCGTGCAGGTCTTTCGACTCGTGATCGTGATCTTAGTCACTCCGCTGATCGCCCGCATCTGGCGCCGCCGTATCGGCGAACGCCTCGCGCCCCGCGAAAGCTGCGCCGCGCGGACGTCGCCCGACGACCTGGGCCCTCCCTGCGAGCCGTTTGGCATGGCGGACCTCGCCGTGGTCGCTTTTTTTTCGATCGCGCTCGGGATGTTTTTCGACCACCTGCATGTTCCGGCGGGACCGCTTTTCGGCGGCATGATCGCGGTGGGCGCCGTGGGGCTGGCGCGCAACCGCACCACCCCTTTTCCCACATGGCTTCGAAACGCCGCGCAGATCGGGCTCGGCTTCGCCATCGCGCAGCGCTTCGACCACGCAACGCTGGCCCTGCTGCCGAGGCTCCTCGTTCCGCTGCTGTTGCCGACGGCGTTTCTCTTGACGAGCAGCGTCGTGCTCGCGCTGCTGCTGCAACGTGTTTCGGGGTGGGACGTCATGACGTGCCTGCTGTCCACATCGGCGGGAGGCCTGAGCCAGATGGTCGTCATCGCCGAGGAGTACGGGGCTGACCCGCTCAAAGTCGGCATCCTCCACACCATACGCTACCTGACGATCATCGCCGTGATGCCGTTTTTGATTTCGTTTCTTTAAACGCGAAAAACACAAAAAACAAAATCAAAAAAAATGCAGGGAGCGTCGCTCCCTGCACCCTGTTTCCAAAGGCGAAAAATTTTTAAAGCGTCTCCATCAGCGATTTCGCGCATTCAACCGTTTTTTCGAACACGCCCTCGCATTTCGAAAAAGTCGCCGCCGCGTCCTGCCCGCCTTTGAGCTCCCCCTCCAGTGCGATCACGCATTCCATCAGCGCCGTGAAAGACATATTGCCCGCCATTCCTTTAATGGCATGCGCCGTTTTCGCGGCCGCCTCTCCGTCACCCGAGGCCACTTCCTGCTTGAGCTGGTCGAACTGGTTATTGGCCAAAAACGTGGCGAGCAGCTTCTTGTAGAGCTGCGTATTCCCTCGAATGCGATCCAGCGCGCTTTTGACGTCGACATATGGTTCGTACGATCCCTCAGCCATCTTCGTGTGTTCGAGACACCCCCCTTCACGAACGTTTAGTGGAAGTGTATCGCGTCGGCATCCGCTCTGTCAAAACGAAAAACAGCACAAAAAGCATAAAAATATGAAGAGTTTTTTGCGTCGGCACAAAACGCTTTTTTTCCGTGTACAATGCAATAACACCATTCAAAAGGGGCACAGAGGACAGACGATGCGGGACGACACCGAAAAAAAATTCGAGAGGACAACGGACGAACTACACTCGAAGATGATCACGCAACTCATGGATCACCTGGACGTTTGCATCTATGTCTCGCGCCTCGACACGCACGAACTTCTCTTCGCTAACAAGAAACTGCGCGACGATTTCTCCCTGGGCGAAAGCGTGGCGGGAAAGGTCTGCTGGCAGGTCCTGCAGGCCGGGCGCGACGGACCGTGCGATTTTTGCCCCAAGAAGGAGCTCGTAGAGCGCGGAATCGACCGCTACACGTGGTCGGCACGCAACAGCCTGAATGGACGCTATTACCAGAATACGGACTGCCTCATCCGATGGGTGGACGGAAATATCGTTCACATGGAGAACTCCGTCGACATCACGGACATCAAAAACGCGGAGGTCGTCGCCGCAAAAGCGAGTGGTGCTAAAAGCGAATTCCTCTCGCGCATGAGCCACGAGATCCGTACCCCCATGAACGCGATCATCAGCCTGTCGCAGATCGCGCGCCGCTTGAACGACCTCCCCAAAATCCACAACTACCTGGACAAGATCGGCACGTCGTCGCGCTACCTGCTGGAGATCGTCAACGACGTCTTCGATATGTCGAAGATCGAGACGAACAACCTACGCCTCATCAATATCCTCTTCGACTTCGAAAAAATGATGATGAACCTGTCCGAGCAAGTGATGCCCAAGACGGACGAAAAACAGCAAAATCTGCTGTTTCATATCGACAAGGGGTTGTGCATGCAGTTCATCGGCGATGAACTGCGCCTCAGCCAGGTTATCGGGAATTTGCTCTCCAACGCGACGAAATTCACACCCGCCGGCGGCACGATCACGCTCGATGCGCGTGTTCGCGAACATCGAGGCGAGCGCGGCGAAAAGGTCCTCGTCGAAGTGTCCATTTCCGACACGGGCGTGGGGATCGCATCCGATAACCTCGATAAGCTCTTCGTCCCGTTCGAGCAGGTCGAAGGAGGCGGAACGCGCCGCTATGGCGGTACAGGCCTGGGACTCGCGATCAGCAAACACTTGGTCGGCTTGATGGGAGGGGACATCTGGGTCGAAAGCACCAAAGGCGCGGGCAGCACGTTCACATTCACGGCCGAACTGCAGCGGGCCGGCGAAAAATCGTCCGCCGCCCCCCGTCCCGACTTGTGCCTCGACGAAATTTGCGTTCTGCACCTCGACACGAACCAGGAAACGCGGCTTTATTTCAAACAGATCATGGAGAATTTCAAAATCCGTTCCGAAAGCGCCTCGAACCTCGAAGAAGCCCTGGCGCTCGCCGAACGGCGCCAGCGTGAAGGCACGCCGTTCGACATCGTCTTCATCGACTGGTCGTTGCCGGGGTCGGGCAGTATGTCAGTCGCCCATGCTTTCAGCCAGCACCACCCGCAGTGCGTTATCATCCCGATCCTCCCGGCGTCCAAATGGAGTGAGATCGAGTCGAAGGCGCAAAAAATGTCGATTCCACATTTCCTGGTGAAACCCTTTTTCCCCTCCACGCTGCTCGATACGCTCTACCGCTGCCTCGAGATCGACGCGAGCTGTTTCGACTTCAAGAAGGACCCCTACGCGCTAAACCTGAAGGGACACCACCTCCTGGTCGCCGAGGACATGGACATCAATCAGGAAATTGTCCGCGTGCTTTTGGATCACACACAAGCTAAGCTCACGTTCGCGGGCAGCGGGCAGGAGGTCATCGATGCATTCACACATGCACCTGAAGAATACGACCTCATCCTGATGGACTTGCGCATGCCGCAGATGGACGGTTACGAAGCGACGCGCGCCATCCGGAGCTTGGACAACGAGAAGGCAAAGACGATTCCAATCGTCGCCATGTCGGCCGACGCGTTCCAAGAGGATATCGAAAAATGCTTCGAAGCCGGCATGAACGACCACATCTCCAAACCGATCGAAGAACTGCGTTTTTACGAGCGCCTGTCGCACTACTTAAAACCCCTGAGCGAGGAAACGCCCGCATCCGCGAACATCGCTCCGCAACGCGACGAGCCGCGGACTCCGGAGCCGGACGCCCGTTTGGAACCGCAAGAACCGCTGAAATACCAGGCCTCCATGTCGCTGGAAGAGCTTGACAAGTTTAAAGAGACGATCGACATCAAAGAGGGCCTGCACCAGTGCAACCATAACCGCAAGCTTTTCGTGCGCCTGCTGTCGAGCTTTCGCGACAACGACATGTTCTCCCGCCTGTGCGGGGAAATCGAAAGGGAAGAATATGCAGAGGCCGTTCAGACGGCCCATGCGATGAAGGCGATTACCGCCAACCTGGGGATGTACGCCCTGAACGAAAAAATCCGCATGCTCGAAAATATGCTGCAAAACGGAGTCTCCGAAAGCGCGCTCCTCGATAAGATCGCGCAACAGCTGGGCAAGACGCGCGACCTGATCCCTGAGCTCGCAGAGGCGATCCGCGAGGAGACCAATCTATGAGCGAGCGCAAGGACAAAGTCCTGGTTGTCGACGATATCGAAGTCAACCGCATGATCCTCGAGGCCATCTTGAGCGACGATTACGATGTCGTGACAGCCCCAGACGGCATCGCCGCCATCGAGATTCTCTACAACTCGCGCGACCTCCCCTCGATCGTGTTGCTCGACATCATGATGCCGGAAATGGACGGATTCGAAGTCCTCGAGCTCATCAAGGGGAACGAACGCACGGCGAGCATTCCCGTCGTCTTCATTACAGCGGCCGATACGGAAAGCACCGAGACACGGGGGCTTCTTCTGGGGGCCGTCGACTACATCTCGAAACCGTTCAACCCAGACGTCGTCAAGGCGCGCATCGACAACCACATCCAGCTCAAACGCTATCGCGACTCGCTCGAGGAGATGGTCGAAAAAAAAGTCCACCAGCTCGTCCGCAGTAAGGAGAACATGCTCGAGACGCTCGCGACGGTGATCGAATATCGCAGCCTGGAGTCCGGCTACCACGTCAAACGAACACGCCAGCTGTGCCGCAAGCTCGTGAGCCGTATGCTCGAAACGTCCCTTTTCGCCAAACGCCTGATCGAAACGGACTACGAGGCCATGCTCAAAGCAGTCCCCACACACGACATCGGAAAGATCGGCGTCCCCGACGACATCCTGCTCAAACCGGGGCGCCTCACGCCCGAGGAGTTCGATATCATCAAGACGCACACGACCATCGGCAGCGATATCATCGATTCGCTCTTGAGCGACGACGAGGGAGACGTCTACCTGGGCCACTGCCGCGACATCTGCCGCTACCACCACGAGCGTTTCGACGGCAGCGGCTACCCAGACGGACTTCACGGGGAAGAGATCCCCCTGTCGGCGCGGATCGTGAGCATCATCGACGTCTACGACGCCCTGGTGAACGAGCGTGTTTACAAACCCGCCTTCTCGCACGGCAAGACGATCGAGATCATCGCCCTCGGAGCCGGAACGCAGTTCGACCCCGAACTCATCAAGATCTTTCTCGAAATCCACCCCGATTTCGAAAGCCTTTCCCTCTAAACAAAAAGATCAAAAAAGCAAAAAAAAAGCGACCTCGCGGCCGCCGTTTTTTGCCTTATTTTTTTTCTTGCGCATCCCTGCCCAATTCGATCGCCCGGTCCACGAGCCCCGTCAGGTCGCGCGCCCGCCGGTGAGGCTTTGCAGGAGCGGACAAATCGTCACTTGGAACATAAAACAAAAACTCTGCGTATCCGCCGAAGCCCAGCCCAAACGCTTTCACCCGGCGAGGAGGCCCCGATGTCAAAAAAAGAAAACGCTGCGTCATGACGTCTTCTTTACGCGACAATCCGTTCCACAAGCTTTCACGCGCGCCGTCGGTCAAACAACTCCACACGATATGGTCCTCAGCATAGTAGCGGGCGACAACTCCCAGAAGCGCCCCTTTGAGGAACGTCACCCGCCGCGACACCCCGCGAAAACCGTCGCGCTCCCACGGCTCGAACCCCCAGTAGCGCCACAGCTCCAGGTCGGCCTCCATGAGGGATGCGAGCGAGCGATCCAAAGTCACGCGTTACGCCGGCACGATTCCGTATAGGTCTTCGAAACGGCGTCGATAAAAGCGAACGTGTCGACGACGCGTTTTTCCGGGTGATCGGAGATGAGTGCCACATCACGCGTCATGATGCCGTTTTCGATCGTCATGATCGCGGAGCGCTCGAGGTCTTCGCCGAACTCCTGCAAGGGCTTGTTGTGGTCGAAAATCCCGCGGCGACGCAACGTGCGCGCCCATGCGCAGATCGTGGGCATCGCATTGCTCGACGTCTCTCGTGCCTGCATATGTTTGTAATAGTGCCACGTGATCGTACCGTGGACGGTCTCGTAAAGCCAGTTCTTCTCCGGCGTGCGTAGCGCGGAGTTGATCAGCCCCAGGCTCCCGAAACCCGCCCCCACGATCGACGAGATCAGGTCGCCATCGTAGTTCTTAAGCGCGAGGATCAGGTTTCCCTCCGAACGCATCATGCGTTCGAGTGCGTCGTTGATGAACGTATAGAGGTAATCGATCCCCTCTTTGGCGAACTCTTTGGCGAACTCCGTCTCGTAGACGTCGTGAAAGATCTCACGGAAATAAACATCGTATGTCTTGGAGACACTCTCCTTCGTGGCGAACCACAGGTCGCGATGCGTCTCCAGCGCGTATTCGCAACATGCCCGTGCGAACGAGCGGATCGAGTCGCCGATGTTGTGCACGGCCCGCGCCACTCCGGGCGACGTGAACTCATGCACGAGCGAACGGTGGACGTTTCCGTCCTCTCCTTTAAAAACAAGCTCCAGTTTTCCGGGGCCGGGAATCTGCATCTCGACGTTACGGAACGTGTCGCCGTACGCGTGGCGCGCGACGGTGATCGGGCGCTTCCACGTGCGCACGATCGGGTTCACGTGCTTGGCAAGGATCGGCGAACGCAGTACCGTCCCCCCCAAAATGCCGCGGATCACGACATTGGGGTTCTCCCACACCTTCTTGAGGTTCTGGATCTTGGCGATCTCGTCCGTGGGGACGATGGTCGAACATTTGAGAGCCACGCCATGCTGCGTCACCGCGTGCGCGGCCGCGACGGTCACCCGTCCCTCCGTGCGGTCCCGGTTGCCCAAGCTCAGGTCGAAGTACTCCACGTTCAGGTCCACATAAGGAAAGACCAGCTTCTCCTTGACCCTCTGCCAGAGGACATGCGCCATCTCGTCGCCATCCATCTCGACGATCGGAACCGGCATCTGAATCAAATGTGACATCTCGCTCCTCCCCTTTCAGCTTTCGATTTCGCGTATCGATTTTTCAGGAATCGCCGCCATTATACCCGATGGCCCCTAGAGCCGCACTCGGCGTCCTCTCCGCGCAGGATGTCGATCCCGTGGCGCAGAAAGGGCCTTACGGCCTCGAAGGCTTGACGCGCGCCCCGCTCGCTCCCCGGACAGGGGATCACAAGCGTGCGGCTTCGCACGACGGCGACGCTTCGCGTCAGGTACGCGCGCGGCGTGTAGCGGTTTCCCGCAGCACGGATCGCCTCGCCGATACCGGGAACCTGGCGATGGGCGATATCCAAAACGGCCTCCGGCGTGGTGTCGCGCTCGGCAAGCCCGGTGCCCCCTGCGACCCAGATCAAATGCAGGTCGTCCTCGTCGACCCAGCGAACGATCTCCTCGGCAATACGTGCGCGATCGTCGGGCACGACGGCGCTCGCGGCGATATCCGCGCCAAGCGCGCGCATGAGATCGGCAAGTGCCGGCCCCGCCGTGTCGACACGCTCGCCGCGGCTTCCCTTGTCGCTCGCCGTGAGGATTCCCGCGCGGATCGGCGCCCACGTTTCAACGGGCGACGAGACCGCCAAAAAGCCTGGCGAGACGACTTCGAGAACGTTATGCCCCGCTTTTTCGCCACATCGGCGCAGCAGGCACTCGCCGTCGCGCACGGCTAAGAAATCCCGCTCGCGCGGCGCCGCACCCGGCGACAGGATGCAACAAAGCACCCCTTCTTCGAATGCCGCCTCTTGGAGGAAAATACCGGCTTCGCGAAAAACGATCCGCGCGGGCGCGCCGTTGACGCAGGAGGCGCCCGACGCGTTCGTGTGGACATAGACGACCGTTTCCATTATTTTCCCCGTCGCTGCACCCTCGTTTCTGAAAAGCCCCAGGATCCGGGGAAATGAATGTTCGTGCGATTCGTGCGTGCCCATTTTTTACAATTCCTCCGTTTCCGCGTTCCATTCGCCGCTTTTCCCGCCGCTTTTATGCACAAGCCGGATGTCGCGGATAACCATTCCCTTGTCGATCCCCTTGCACATATCGTAAAAGACAAGTGCAGCCACGCTTACGGCCGTGAGCGCTTCCATCTCCACACCCGTGACGTCGCGCGCGCTCGCTTCGGCCGTGACGCGCACGCCTTTTTTCTCGCGCACGAGCTCAAGCCGCACGTGCACGCCATCGAGCCGGATAGCGTGACACAGGGGGATCAGTTCCGGCGTTTTTTTCGCGCCCATGATGCCGCCCAGCTCGGCGACCTTGAACGGATCGCCCTTGGCAAGCGGAGTATCGCCTTCCGCGAGCTTTGCGAAGATCGCATCCGGCAGGTCGATCCATCCGCGCGCCACTGCGCGGCGGTGTGAAACCGGCTTGCCTCCGACATCGACCATATTGGGACGCCCTTGCGTGTCGAAATGAGTCCACTCAGCCATCGCGATACCTTTTAACCTCCTATATGCGACATGTGCCGCCTTGAAAAAACCGCGCCGCGCGACTCCTGCCAGCAGTGCGGTTTTTTCGCGGCAGCTTCGAGCAGGCAGCGCAGCAGGCGGTCGCG
>JAVBRL010000129.1:0-4043 GCA_031547985.1 Synergistaceae bacterium | reverse complement strand
AGGGACTGCGCGAAATTTTCGCCTCACCTTTTGCCTCGCGCGAGGCGTTTTTTTCGTATCTCGAGACGCACGGGGCTGTTCCGCTCCCGCCTTACATCACGCAGTCCGAAGCGCCGCCCGAGCGCTATCAGACCGTCTACGCCAACCGTGCGAAAACGGGCTCGGCGGCCGCTCCCACGGCGGGGCTTCATTTTACGGAGGAGCTTTTCGAACGCCTGGCGCGAAAAGGGGTCGAGCGCGCCTTCGTGACGCTCGACGTGGGGCTCGGCACGTTTCGCCCCGTGCAGACCGAACGCCTCGACGACCACGTGATGCACTCGGAGTCGTGCACGCTGCCGCCCGAGACGGCGCGGCGCATCGAGCGCACGCGCGAGCGCGGAGGGCGCGTGGTCGCGGTGGGGACGACAAGCGTGCGCACGCTCGAGTCGTTTTATTCATTGGGCTCGCCCGAATTGCCCGGCGGCACGATCACATCGGGGCGGCGCGAGACGAACCTCTTCATCCGCCCCGGCTACGAATTTCGCTGCGTCGACGCGCTGGTGACGAACTTTCATCTGCCCGAGAGCACGCTTTTGATGCTCGTGTGCGCCTTCGGGTCGTATCGCGCCGTGATGGACGCCTACCGGACGGCCGTGGCCGAAAAATATCGCTTTTTCTCTTTCGGAGATGCTATGATTCTTTTGTAAACATAGCCTGTACGAGAAAGGCGAGGTGAACGTCTATGTGGAGCTGGGCCGTTTTTTTTCCGCACGCGCCGGTGGCGCTTTACGAAGTGGGAAAAGGCGCCGAAGGGAAAAAGTCCGCCACGCTCGCGGCGTACGCGCGCGCGGCGAAAGAGATCTCGGGCTTGAAGCCCGAACGCGTGCTCCTTCTGTGTCCCCACCTTCCGTATGCCATAAACAGCCTTTACGTGAGCGAAACGCCTGATTCCTTTGTGAGCTTCGCACGCTTCGGCGCGCCGGAGGTCGCTTTTGACGTCGAAGGCTCTGTGGAATCCGCCGTTGAATTGAACGGAGCCCTCGTCCGTGCCGGGGTCGATACGGGGCTTTCCTCGGGGAGAATTCCCCAGCTCGACCACGCGTCGTCCGTGAGCCTCTATTTTTTGCGCAAAGCATGGGGCGGCAGCCTGCCGCCGGTCGTCTTCGCCAACCCCGTGGGTATGTCGCCGCGCGCGGCGTACGAGCTGGGCGTGGCGCTGCGCGGTTTCGACGACGGATGCTCCTGGGGACTGCTCGCAAGCGGCGACCTCTCGCACAGCGTGGGACAACCCGCTCCTAACGGCTGCACGCTCGACGGAGAAGCGTTCGACCAAATGGTCGTCGAGGCCTTCGAGACGGGTGACCCCGCGCGACTATTAGCGCTGCCTTTGGAGGAGATCGAAGGCGTGGCGGAGTGCGGCCTGCGTTCGGCGCTGGCGTTGCTGGGTTTCACGCGGTCGCCGGTGCAGGTGTTTTCGCACGAGGCGCCTTTCGGCGTGGGCTACTGCGTGGCGCACTGGGCGCCTGAGGCAAGCGCACAAGCGCCTTCGAATACCGAATCAAAGCCGGAGCCGCCCGAAGAATCAGTTCCTCAAAACGCACCCCAAGATCAAAAAGCGCAAGAAAATTGCGAGAATCTTGAATTCGGTATGGAACTGCCGCCGGAGCAAGGACTCGCCTCGCTCGCGCGTGCGGTGCTCGCCGCTCATTTCGACCGTAAAAACTCCTCCCCGGCGGCGACGCAACGGCTGTTCGAAGGGCGCCCTGCTGTGGGGGAGCTGACGAAGAAAGCGGCCTGCTTCGTGACGCTGCACATGAAATCCGGCGACCTGCGCGGCTGCATCGGCACGCTCGAGCCCGTGCGCGAGCGCCTGTACGACGAAATCGTCGCCAACGCCCTGAGCGCGGCGTTTCACGACCCGCGCTTTCCGCCCCTTTCGCGCAAGGAGTTGGGCGATCTCACGATCAGCGTCGACGTGCTGTCGCCGCCCGAACCGGTAACTGACGCGCGCGAGCTCGATCCCAAGGTCTGGGGCGTGATCGTTTCCAAAGGCGGCCGCCGGGGCGTGCTGCTGCCGGATTTGGAAGGCGTCGACTCCGTCGATCAACAGCTTCGCATCGCGGCGAGCAAAGCGGGCATCGGCGACTTAAGCGGCGTGAAGATCCAGAAATTCCGCGTCGTCCGCCACCACGAACACCCGGCCGAATAATCAATATGGACGTCGAACCGCGTTGGTTCGCTAAAGAGGGGGGGCGCGTCGTGGGGTGCCGCCTCTGCCCGCACAATTGCGCGCTCGCTCCCGGCGGCATGGGGCGGTGTGGCGCGAGGGGGCTCGACACGGGGGGGCGCCCCGTTTCTCCTTATCTGGGAAAATTTTCGGCCATCGCGATCGACCCGATCGAGAAAAAACCGCTGCGTCGCTTCCTGCCCGCGACCGCGACGCTCTCGTTCGGCGGCGTGGGGTGCAATATGGATTGCCCCTTCTGCCAGAACTGGTACATCGCCCACCCGGAAGATTCATACAAAAAACACGAAAAATGCGAAGCGTTTGAAAGTTTAAAACTTACGCCGTTGTCGCCTAACGAACTGGTTGATCTTGCCGTGCGTTACGAAACGCCCTCCGTGTCGTTCACGTACAACGAGCCGCTGATTTCGCTCGAGTACATCCTCGCCTGCGCGCCGCTACTGCGCGAGCGCGACGTGGCGCTCGTCATGGTGACCAACGGCATGGTGAACGCGGGTCCGCTGGCGGAGCTCGCCGCCGTCTGCGACGCGGCAAACGTCGACCTCAAGGCCTTCGGCGCCGCGTCGTACGCGCGCATGGGGGGAGACCTCGTCGCCGTATTGGCCACCGTGGTCGCGCTCGTTCGCGCGGGCGTCCATGTGGAGCTCACGCATCTGGTTGTTCCGGGGATTTCCGGCGAGCTGGAGGAGTTTTCGCGGCTTGTGGATTGGATCGCGGCGCTCGACCCCACAATCCCCCTGCATATCACACGCTACCGCCCCGAGCGGTACTTTGACGTCCCGCCCCCGCCGCCGGAGGCGATCGCAATGCGCGCTGCGCTCGCGCGCGAAAAGCTCTCGTTCGTCTACGGGTAAGGGCTACGGCGGGAATAAATACAATACGACCGAGCCCCACGCATGGCTTGCTCATGCGCGAGTGCTCGGTCGTTTTCGCGTTTCCTTGTCGGGTCTGGCGGTTTTGTAGGTTTGTTGCGTTTGTTACGGGTGAATCTTTAGTTGTTGCAACGGGTCATCTGCGCGCGCGGATACGGATGGAATGAGCGCGGGTGTTTCCAAAACGAGACGTCTCTACTTATATAAACTGCGCAAGAAGGGTGCGAAACGCAACCAAATTTTTCAAATTTCTCGAAAGAATTTTGTCCGCACGCGAACGTGCAGCTATAAGCTTCTTGATGACCCTTCTGTAGAATTATTCTAAAAAAGCTGGGAATTTCTGCTAAACTTATTTCAAGAAGTCGACATGAAAAAATATCTGTTTTCAAAGTGCAGATTGCCCCAAGGCCCCTCCTTGAAAAGTTTGCGACAAAGTGTTGTCACGATCAAAATACTTAGCTTTAAGATAGTTTATTTTTGCCCGGGGGTGACTCATGTCCACTCGAGACGTTAATCGGTCCGTTTCGCGGCGGTTCGGCATGCAGGGGTATCTTGGCGGTCTCACTATCGCGTTGATGTTGCTCGTGGGTTTGCTCTTGGCTGCAATCGGCTATGCGGCGGTGAACGATTTTACCAAGTCCGCGATGCGCAATGTGATCAAGGGCGTCGCCGACAGCGTTGAAAATGAAATCATTTACTCCTTTCGCTATCCGGCGCGAGCCATTACACAAACGCTGAGCAGAAGTGCGGTCATGGAGTCCCGGAGCCTACGGGAACGTATGGCAAGCGTCCCTGCCCTTGCCGCCGTTTTTGAAGACAATCCCAACATTGGCGGCATATATATGGCGTTCAATAACGGTGATTTTTTTTCCTTCCGGCGCATTGCCATGGAGGCGGAGCGACGAGGATTTGGAGCGCCCGCAGGGGCGGTGTACCGGGTGAGGTAT
>JAVBRL010000209.1:0-11908 GCA_031547985.1 Synergistaceae bacterium | reverse complement strand
ACACACCCGGCTCCATGCCGAACCCGGCAGTTAAGCCCTCCATCGCCGATGGTACTGCGAGGGGTACTCGTGGGAGAGTAGGTCGCCGCCGGATTATAATTCACAATCAGGCCCGCGTCTAAAAGACACGGGCCTGATTGCTATTTTGTGTTGGCTTTCAATGTAAGAAGTCTTGGATTCCCCAATATCGTGCAATTAATAACAATTGTAATTTGATGCCCCATCCCATATACTCCTTTTAGGCATACTTTTGAAAATAGACGTTCGGAGGTGTGGCCATGTTTGGTTGGGGGATTATTTTTCTGATTATCGCCGTCGTCGCGGCAGCCCTTGGTTTTTGGGGATTATCGGGCACGGCCGCTTGGGCGGCGAAAATGCTCTTTGTCGTCGGTATCGTGCTGTTTGTGCTCAATATGATTTTAGCCCGCAGGAGGTAATGGAAAGAGCTTATTGGAGCGGCGTCAAAGCTTCCTATTCGCGCATAGAAAATCGAGGATGATTCGATTGACCGCGCCCGGCTGTCGCTTGGGCATATGCAGGTAATGGTCGGCATCTTCGACGATGTGCGCTGTGAAATGCGGAATGTTTTTCCGGAGTTCCGCCACTTCTTCAGGGTTTATCGTCGTGTCGCGGTCCCCATACAAGAGAAGAAAAGGCATGGATATGCCTTGCAAGTCGGCTGCAGTAAAACAGGGGTAACGTTCGCAGTTCTTGATTGTTTCCGTTAAAAACGCTTGCCAGTCGCCTTTATGGGCGAGGGTGTGATCGTCGCGGATGCGTGCGAGAAAACGCGCGTGGCGTGTCTCGCATAAATTTTCGGGACGATAATTACGCACGTACTTTCTCACCTCATCGCTGACGACCCCGGTCGAGGCGATGGACGTGATACTGGCCACGCGCGCAGGGTGGCGGACCGCGCAGTACATGGCCACGTCGCCGCCCATGCTGTGCCCGACGATGTGCGCTTGAGCAATCTCCAGCTTATCGAGCAGAAGGACGATATCGTCGGCCAGTTGGGGTGTTTCCCAGGGAAATGATATGGCGACCGTTCTTCCGTGGCCGCGCAGGTCGGGGAAAATCGCTCGGTGTGTGCGGGCGAATGCCGGTATTTGCGCGGTAAAAGCGGAATCTCCCCGCGAAAAACTGCCGTGAATAAAAACAACCGGCTCGCCGAGGCCGGTTTCTTCGTAATAAATATTGATCATATCCGTTTTGATGTACGCCATGGCCGCTTTAGGGTTTGAATTTTAAAATCTGGCGGAGAGGGAGGGATTTGAACCCTCGGGGCGGGGTTTAGGCCGCCCACACGCTCTCCAGGCGTGCGCCTTCGACCGCTCAGCCACCTCTCCGCGCCGGTCGCACTTCGCACAGGTTTCGCTAGGAATTCGTTAAAATGGCGGAGAGGGTGGGATTTGAACCCACGAGACGGCTCAGCACCGCCTAGACGATTTCGAGTCGCCCGCCTTCGACCGCTCGGCCACCCCTCCATTTGCGCCACAAAGAAAAAAAGCGAAAACCCCCGTGCGGAAGTCAACGCGCGGAATTATAGAGGATCGCGCGAAGCTTGTCCAGTACGGGGGCAATATTCCCGTTCGAAAGGTGCGAAAAAATTACATCAGCAGCTCTTTGCAGACGAAGAGAACCGCCAGCACCCACATGATGGCCGAGACTTCCTTGCCTCGTCCGGACAGCAGTTTGATAATCGCGTAGCTGATGAAGCCGAACTCGATCCCCACAGCGATGCTGTACGCAAAGGGCATCGTGAAGATCGTGATCATCGCGGGGACGAGCTCCGTCCAATCGCTCATGCCCATCTTGAGGATGCCGGCGGTCATGTACACGCCCACCAGGATCAGCGCGGGGGCGGTAGCGCAGGCCGGGACGATGCCGATGATGGGCGAGAAGAACATCGCCAGGCAGAAAAGGGCCGCCGTGACGATCGACGTGAGGCCCGTCCGCCCTCCGACTTCGATGCCCGAGGCGCTTTCGACGTACGACGTGACCGTCGACGTGCCCAGCACAGCGCCCACGGTCGTCGCCACGGCGTCGGCCAGCAACGCGCCGCGCGAGTTTTTCATGCGTCCTTTTTCGTCGAGCAGCCCTGCACGGCTCGTGACGCCGACGAGCGTGCCGATCGTGTCGAAAAAGTCGACGAAGAAAAATGTGAAGACGATGATCCAGAAGTTGACGACTTTCGGGTCGGTGAAGTTGACGCTGAAATCCGAGAGATCGAGCTTCATGAAAACGGGCTCGAGCGACGGGGGCAGCGAGATGATCGCGTCGGGCACTTTCGCCACTCCCAGGGCCACCGCGGCGACCGTGACGATCAGGATGCCCCACAGGAGCGCTCCACGAATGCGGTGGGCTTCCATGGCCGCCATGATGAAGAGCCCGACGAGCGTCAGGATAGCGGGAAGGTTGTTTTTGAGGCTTGCGAGGCCGACCAAGGTCGCGTCGTTGTTGACGATGATGCCGGCGTTTTGGAAACCGATGAAGGCGATGAAAAAGCCGATGCCTGTCGAGATGGCGATCTTGAGCGATGTGGGAATGGCGTTGACGACTTGTTCGCGCACGCGTGTGAGCGTAAGCAGGATGAAGATCACGCCTTCGACGAAGACTGCGGCAAGCGCGACCTGCCAGGGAATCTTCATGGAAAGGCAGACGGCGTAGGTGAAAAACGCGTTGAGCCCCATGCCCGGGGCGAGCGCTACGGGATAGTTGGCGAGCAACGCCATGAGGACGGAGCCGATGGCGGCGGACAGGCAGGTGGCGACCATGACGGGACCGAATGGCATGCCCGACTCCGACAGAATCCCCGGGTTGACGAAGATGATGTACGCCATCGTCATGAACGTCGTGATCCCGGCGAAGACCTCTGTTCGCACATCCGTCCTCATTTCCTTGAGCTTGAACTGTTTTTCTAGAAAAGCAAAAAAAGATATTTCGGGCAAGGCGATCCTCTCCTTTGGGACGCTTTTTAGGTCATGTCCGAAATTCTATCTCTATTTAAAAAGGGATTCAAGGCGAGTGGTGTGGCTAAGGTGAGAAAAATACCGTATTTTTCTTTTGACAGGTTCGGCTTTGTGGCGTATCATACCTGCGTTTGTCTGTCCAAAGAATAAGGAGGAAGATGCGCTTTGATGAGTTTTTTGCGTAACCAATCGAGATGGATCATGATCGCGGTCCTGGTGCTGTTTATCGTATCCTGCTTCGCGGGATACGGGATGTATACGAGATCCCGCGACGACGGTGGGGATTATGTCGTCGCCAAGGTGAACGGACATAATATCATGCGTTCGGAATTGGAGACGCAGGTCCGCAATCTTCTGCAGCAGTACGGCGTGCGCGACATGACGTCGCGAGACCTGCCCATGTGGCGCGGCATGGCCCTGGAGGGGCTGACGGTCTCCCGCGCGCTGCAGGATGCCGTGAAGAAGAAAGGGATCAAGGTCCCCGACGATGAAATCACCGTTGCGTACACGAATATCATGGATCAGTTCCCCACGCGCGAAGCGTTCGCGCAGTACATCGAACAGCAGGGGCTCAAGGAAGTCGACATCAAACGCGACATCGGAACGCAGCTCGCGCAGCAGAAACTGCTGCAGGATATCGCGGAAGCCGTTTCGGCGGACGAAAAGGAAGTCAAGGAGTTCTACGACCAGGTGAAAGATCGCGCCTTCAACCGCCCCGACGGTTACGAGCTGAACCTGGCGGTCTTCAAGTCGCCCGAGAAGGCGAAGGAAGCCCGCGGCCTCGTGGCGGCGAACAAAAAAGAGTCGTGGGACGGCATGCTCACGAAGTTCACCTCCGCCGACATGCGCAACGCGACGTCGTACGACCGGCCGCTTTTCGTGTCGCAGGCCGAGGTGGAAAAGGACGCGGTCGCGATCAAGACTACGCCGCTGGGCTCGGTTTCTCCGGTCGTGAAGGTAACGAGCGACGATTTCATGATCGCGCTCAAGCGCAAGGTCGTCAAATCGGGGATCCTGCCTTGGGATGAGGTCAGCTCCGACGCCAAGATGATGTTCCTGAACCAGAAACGCCAACAGGCGCAGCAGAAATACGTGATCGGTCTGAAGACGTCGGCCGACGTCAAAATCGAGGATAAGGCGCTCTTCGAGATTCCCAAGGAACCCGAACCGGCTTCCGGCGACAAGGCGGCCTCCGGCGACGCGGCGGGGAAAACCGCTTCCGGCGATAAAAAGACGAACTGACATTGATTACGGAGCTTGACAGAAGCTTCTTGGGGGCAATAGAATAGCGCACGCGCGGTGAGGTGGCCGAGTCGGCTGAAGGCACTCGCCTGCTAAGCGAGTAGGGTGGCTAAAACCGCCCTCCAGGGTTCGAATCCCTGCCTCACCGCCAAAGAAAGACGCAAGCCCTGGCGCTTTTTCGCCAGGGCTTTTGTTTTTTAAAATCCCCACATTCCCGAAGAATACGGAGGGATCGATGTGTTTTGTTATTTGAAACTGTACCAGGACCCGACCTTCACGGCGATCGCGTCGTGTCGCGAAGAGGGACCCGGCGATGATCGAGAGGCGATAAACGGGGCCGTCTCCAAACTTGCGGCGTTTGCCGAGTGGCACGGATTGGAGGGGAACGTCTGGGCGCAGTATGTGGCGTTTTTGATGGCGTCCGACGAAAACGCGTTTTCACGTGCTGCGGAGCGCAACGCAGACGTTTCCGGCAGCGTTGTGGAGCTGGCACGGCACGATCTGCGCGCGCTGCGGCAGATCATACGCTACGACCTGACACGTATAGAAGGAGCAGGATTTCTCGCCGACTATCGCCCGAATGCGCTTGACGAGAACGACCGGGAGGTGTGGACGCGCCCGGTGGCCGAACTCGCAAAAGGACTCAGCGCGGCCGAGGACGAAAGCGGCATGCTCTCGGCTCTCAAAGCGTTTTACGCTGCGCACGGCTGCGGGGCGTTTGCCCTCTACGACGCTTTTCGTTGGGAGTGCGGAACGGGCGCTATCCCGATCCCACTGACCGAGTGCACGGTCTTGGACGACCTGATCGGCTACGAGGAACAGAAAAAGGAACTGGTCGAGAACACGCTCGCCTTCCTGCGAGGGGGGCGGGCGAACAACGTGCTGCTCTACGGTGACGGCGGCACGGGAAAGTCGTCGTCGATCAAGGCGTTGCTGCATGAATACGCGTCGCAAGGGTTACGCATGATCGAACTGCACAAGGAGCAGATCCACGACCTGCCGTTGATTCACGAGCTCATTCGACAACGGCCGTATCGTTTCATCCTGTTCATGGACGACCTGTCGTTCGAGGAGTTCGAAGTGGAGTACAAATACCTCAAGGCGGCCATCGAGGGGGGCCTGGGGAAGCGGCCGACGAACGCGCTGATCTACGCCACGTCGAACCGCCGCCACTTGATGAAGGAGAGCTGGAAGGATCGCGAGTACAGCGCCGACGACGTGCATTGGCGCGATACGATTCAGGAGAAGCTGTCGCTCGTGGACCGTTTCGGCATCCTGATCCGCTATTACTCGCCCGACAAGGAGGAGTACCTCGAGATGGTGCGGCGGCTGGCGCGGCGTGCGCGCATCGAGATGTCCGACGCGCTGCTCGAGGAGCAGGCGGTGCGCTGGGAGCTGACGCACGGCGGGTTTACGGGGCGTAATGCCCAGCAGTTCGTCGATTACCTCGTCGGCCAGGCGAGCATTGCGTTTGATCAGTGAAGGCGTCGATTTTGTGTTTTGGCGTTGACAGGACCGCGTTAAACGGTATAATTCTCAATGCTCACTGAGTGAGGGCGCGCGCCGGTAGCTCAATTGGATAGAGCATCGGACTACGGATCCGAAGGTTACGAGTTCAAATCTTGTCCGGCGCGCCAAGAATTTTTCAAGGGTTCAGAGCTTTTCGCTCTGAGCCCTTTTTTGTTTTTCTTTTACATTTCTACATTTCGGAAGAGCGAAATGCTGGCAAAAATAAACCTATATGTGTAGAATAGAAAAGATTTCCCAATTAATATCAAATCAAGCGGTTACCGGATCGGAGGCAACATGTTTCGTTTGGCGGGATCGGGCGGCAAAAGGCTGATGTTCGGGGTTTCGCTGAGGGTTGTGGCGACGTTTTTGGCGTCCATCCTGTTCTGTTCTCTATTGATCTGCATATCGATCCGGAACAAGGCCGACAATGAAAAAATGACGATGGAACGCCTGATCATGGAAAAGAGCGTCAAGGTCAGCGAGGTGATTTCCAAACTCCTCTACAAGACCCAGGCGCTTTCGGCGCTCGTGATCCAAAACGACGGTAGAATCCAGGATTTCGAGCGTGTTGCCGCCACGATCGTCGATGATCCAGCCATATTGAACATCCTGGTGGCGCCTGCGGGGGTGGTGTCGGACGTTTACCCGCTGCAGGGCAACGAGGCCGTGATGGGGTTCAATATGCTGGGGCCGGGCGCGGGCAACCGCGAGGCGATCCGGGCCAAGGAGACCGGCGAACTGGTTTTCGGCGGGCCTTTCACCCTGGTGCAGGGCGGCCAGGCTTTGGTGGGGAGGTTGCCGGTGTGGCTGAATGTGGCTGGCGGCGGCAAGCGGTTCTGGGGGCTGGTTTCCGTGACGCTCAAATACCCGCAGGCCTTGGCCGGCGCTGCCCTGGAAACACTGGAAAAACAGGGGTTCGCTTATGAAATTTGGCGCGTCAATCCGGACGACGGCAAGCGGCAGGTGGTCGCCTCCAGCCCGAACGCCGACACATCCAAGGTGCGATTTATCGAAAAACATATCCCTCTGCTCAATGCGGACTGGTATTTTCGTATCGCACCGGTGCGGGAATGGTACGAGTATTCGGAAAACTGGATCCTGATCGTCTCCGGCTTGGCAATCAGCCTTCTGATCGCCTTTATCACCCGCAACAACGAGGAGCTGAAACGGGTCAAGGAGGAACTGGAAAAACAGGAGAGCACGCTGCGGGATACGGCGCAAATGGCCGAAGAGGCCTCCCGGATGAAATCCTCTTTTCTGTCCCGTATGAGCCATGAGATACGCACGCCCATGAACGCCATCATCGGTATGGCACGGATCGCGGAAAATACCGGCGATGTGAATAAATTGCGCTATTGCCTGTCCATGATCGACGCTTCGTCCTCCCATCTGCTGGGGCTGATCAACGACGTGCTGGACATGTCCAAGATAGAGGCGGGCAAATTCGAACTGGACAACGAGAGTTTCGATCTGGAAAAAATGCTGGTCAAACTCTCCAACATTTCCATCGCCACGATCGAGAACAAGCGGCAGGCGTTCAGCGTGCGGATGAACGGGGATCTGCCCATGCACTACCGAGGCGACGAGCTTCGGTTGTCCCAAGTGCTGGCAAACCTGCTGAGCAACGCGATCAAATTCACCCCGGAGCGTGGCAAAATAGAGCTGGCGGTCTGCGAATTGTCTCGGAAAGGAGATATGAGCGTACTGCGTTTCTCGGTGACCGACAGCGGCATCGGTATGACCCTGGAACAGCGAAACAAACTTTTCAAAGCGTTCGAACAGGCGGATAAAAGCATCGCACAGCGTTTCGGCGGCACCGGCCTGGGGCTGGACATATCCCGTAACATCGCGGAAAAGATGAACGGCAGAATCTGGGTGGAGTCGGAGCCGGACCACGGCTCCACGTTCCATCTGGAGGTGGAACTGGAACGCGTCGCTTGCCCGGATGATGCCGCGGGATTCGACGGGTTTCAGCCTTCGAGCCTCAGGTTGTTGCTGGTGGGCGACGATGCCGACCTGCGCGGTCAGTTCCAGACGGTTGTCGAGAAATTCGGGATGACCGTGGACATGGCTGGAAACGGCCGGGAAGCTGTCCGGATACTGGAAATGGCCGAGCAGCCCTATGACGCCGTATTTCTGGCCTTCGATCCGTCGGAGACGGAAAGCCTTGAAACCGCTAAATCGCTGGGGGCAGCGACGAATGGCGACCGAATCGTCGTCATCGCTTCCTTCCGGGAATGGAAGGAAATCGAAGGCTGCCTGGCGGATTGCGGCATCAGCCGGTTCGTTGCCAAGCCGCTTTTTCCCTCCGGCGTGCTGGAAGCTGTCAGCCTTGTGCTGGACAAAGCGGATTCCCCGGGCACGGGAGCCGGGACGAACTCTCAAACGCCGGATCTTTCCGGCACGACGCTGCTGCTGGCCGAGGATATCGAGATCAACCGGGAAATTTTCATCTCCCTGCTGGAACATACCGGTATCCGTATCGACGTGGCCGAAAATGGGGCGGAGGCCGTCAGGAAGTTCCAGGAAAACCAGGACAGGTACGGCCTGATCGTGATGGATCTGCAGATGCCCGAAATGGACGGCCTGGAGGCCACACGGGCCATCCGCTCCATCGATTCGGCCCGGGCGCGGGAGATTCCCATCATCGCCATGACGGCCAATGCCTTTAAAGAGGACATTGAGCTCTGCCTCGCGTGCGGCATGGACGATCATCTGGCCAAACCGCTGGACACGTCCGCGTTGCTGGAAAAAATCACCTTTTACGCTTTCAATTCCTAAATCCGCACGGTACGTTTTATTGTCGGAAATATTTGCACAATAATGCCATCGGGGCGTTTTCCACGGTGACGCCGGGCTTTGCGCCTGCGGCTCCTTGCGAAAAGGCTCCGTTCTTAATATATGGCCCCCTTTGACTTGTGCACCATATATAGTGTTAAATGGCACTTGGATCTGACGCTTTTCGAAAAGGAAGGTGCGGTGCGAGTGCGCTGTTTTTTCTGTGGTGCCGACGACACGCGGGTGATCGAGACGCGTACCTCCGACGAAGGATATGTCATCCGACGCCGGCGGGAATGCCTGCAATGCCAGCATCGTTTCACGACACAGGAACGGCTCGTCGAAAGCCGCTTGCTGTGGGTGATCAAAAAGGACGGGCGTCGCGAGAGCTTCGATCGCGACAAGCTGCTCCACGGCCTGGTCCGCGCGTGCGAAAAGCTCCCTGTTTCCATCGAACGCCTCGAAGAAGCGGTCTCGCGCATCGAGGCGAAGCTGCGTGACTCCAAGCAGGGAGAGATCTCGAGCATCGAGGTGGGGGAACTCGCCATGCAGGAGCTGCAGGAGATCCACAACGTCGCCTACGTCCGTTTCGCCTCCGTCTACCGCGAATTCACCGACCTGTCGAGTTTCACCGCCGAAATATCGCGCCTGCTCGAAAAGAAATAATTTTTTTAGGATCGAGCGCTTAATATTTAAAGTTTCTTAAGAAGAAAATATCGCAAAGGAGTGCTGCGTCTCATGAAAACGGTTACGCCTCAGACTCAGGAAACTCGCGAAAAGGGTGCGAAAGTGTTGCCGGACCTGTCCGGCGAGATCACGGCGCCGCGTCAGCGCCATTTTCTGCTGCCCCAGTCGGAGTCGACGGACCTGGCGTTGATGGTTGACGCGCTCGCGCAGGAGATGCGCACGCCGTGGGACGTCGCGCGCATCCGCAACGCGCTGATCGTCGAGGCGGGCGTCGACCCCGTGACGGCCGAGGAGATCGCGCTCGAAGTCGAAGACGACCTGCTGCGCTACGACCGCACGCGCATTACGACGTCGCTGATCCGCGAGATGGTGAACGTGAAGCTCTTCTCGCGCGGGCTCGACGCGAAGCTCGCCGACCACGGGCGCATCGGCATCCCGATCCACGACCTGGAAAAGATGATGCTCTACCCCAATAAAGAAAACAGCAACACGACGCACAACCCCGAATCGATCAACCTCTCGATCGCGGAGATGGTCTTAAAGGAGTACGCGCTCACGAAGGTCTTCTCCGCCGACGTGGCCGAGGCGCACCTGAAAGGCGACATCCATCTGCACGACCTGGGCATGATCAACCGCCCGTACTGCTCGGGGCAGTCGATCGCCTACGTGGCGAAGTACGGGATCGACATCCCGTCGATCACAAGCGTCTCGGGGCCCGCGAAATACGCGGAGGTGCTGTTGGCGCACGTGCTCAAGATGACGTCCGTGCTGCAGAACAACTTCGCCGGCGCCATCGGCTGGGACGCCGTGAACATGTTCTTCGCCCCGTACCTCGTGGGCGCCGACGACGACCGCTGCCGCCAGCTCGCGCAGCAGATGATCTTCGAGTTCAACCAGCTCGCGGGTGGGCGCGGCGGACAGGTGGCGTTCACGGACGTGAACTTGTACTACGAGATCCCCAAGCACTTCCGCGACGTGCCGGCGATCGGGCCGGGCGGCCAGCTCACGGGGAAAACGTACGGCGAATACGCCGAAGAATCCAAGCGCTTCCTGCGCGCCCTGATGGAAGTTTATTTAAAGGGCGACAGCCGCCGTCAGCCGTTTTTCTTCCCCAAGCCGCTACTTCACATCACGGACGCCTTCTTCGAGGAGCCGGGGTGGGAGGATTTCCTGGAGCTGGCCTGCACGGTGGCCTCGGAAAAGGGCAACACGTACTTCGTGTTCGACCGCGGCGGCGTGGCCAAGCTTTCGGAGT
The DNA here is from genome assembly GCA_031547985.1 of Synergistaceae bacterium. GTDB lineage: Bacteria > Synergistota > Synergistia > Synergistales > Synergistaceae > JAVBRL01. The sequence continues at coordinate 1,462 of JAVBRL010000209.1, read as the reverse complement.
GCTGCCGCCTGTCGTTCGAACTGACGCCGGAGGATCTCGAGGAAGCGAAAACGCCGTGGAAGATGCGCTACTGCGCGCTGCAGAACGTGACGATCAACCTGCCGCGCATCGCCTATCGCTGCGGCGGCAACGAGGAGCTGCTCTTCGACGTCTTGGACCACGAGATGGAGATCGCGTGTAAAGGGCATCTGCAAAAACGCGCCTTCATCGAGGAGATTTTGTCGAACGGTTCGAAAGGCCCGCTCGCCGCGCTGTGCGTGAAGCACGACGACGAACCTTATCTGCGCCTGCGCAAGACGAGCTACCTGATCGGCATGCTGGGGCTCAACGAGATGGTCGGGGCCGTTTCGGGGCACGAGCTGCACGAAACGCACGAGGCGTTCGAGCTGGGGCTCGCGGTCGTGGCCTTCATGGACGCGAAGTGCCGCGAGCTGTCGGAGCGCACGGGGCTCAAGATCGTGCTCGAGCAGACGCCGGCGGAGAGCACGGCCTATCGTTTCGCGAAGCTCGACCTGACGACGTTTGCCGAGCAGGCCACGAAGGTTGTCAAGGGCAACGCCGATGCGGGCGAAATCTACTACACGAACAGCACGCACCTGAACTACCGCCTGGCGCAGGATCCAGTCGTCAAGGTGTCCGAAGAGGGGCGCTTCCACCCGCTGATCAAAGCGGGCGCGATCACGCACGTCTGGCTGGGGGAGCACAGGCCGGAGCCGAAGGCGCTCGCCTCGTTCGTGCGCAAGATCTTCGAGAAGACGGAAAACGCGCAGGTCGCCTTCAGCCCCGAGTTCACGATCTGCAACGACTGCGGTGCGCTTGAACGTGGGCTGGTCGACGCGTGCGCCAAGTGCGGCTCGCTCGACGTGGACGGCATCACCCGCATCACGGGCTACTTCACGCGCATTTCGTCGTGGAACGCGGGCAAGCGGGGGGAGCTGGCCGACCGCAGCAAGGTCGTTCCTCAGGTTCTTTGATTTGATCCGACTCGCGGGTTATCTCCCCAGCTCGGTTGTCGACTGGACCGGACATTTCTGTTCGGTCCTCTTTGTATCGGGGTGCAATTTCAACTGTCCCTGGTGCCACAACGCGCGCGTGGCACGCGACGAGGCCGGTCTGCTGGACGCGGGGACCGTCCTGGCGAACGCCGCGGCGCGCGACGTGTTCCTCGACGGTATCGCCGTCAGCGGCGGCGAGCCGACCTGCGACCCCGGGCTCGTTCCCTTTTTGGCGGAAATCCGCAACCGCACGGGCTTTTCTGTTAAAATCGACACGAACGGCTCACACCCGGAACGGATCCGCCATCTTCTGGAAGAGGGACTCGTCCAGGGCGTGGCTGTGGACGTGAAAGCGCCCCTGGATCCCGCGTCCTACGGACGCCTCACCGGCGGCTTCGAGGACGTGAGCTGCATCGAGCGAACGATCCGTATCGTGCGCGAGCTGGCGCCGGAGTACGAGCTGCGCA
>JAVBRL010000110.1:0-6245 GCA_031547985.1 Synergistaceae bacterium | reverse complement strand
CGTTTTTCTACTCGAAACTCGTCCTCGCAAAACGCGCATAAAAAACGGGGAACCCCTAAAAAGCGAAGGCTCCCCGTCTGCGCTCACATTGCGACCTTTCCGTCCGTTACTTCGCCTTGCCCTGGTTCGCCACAGCCGCCTGTGCGCGAGCGATCGCCTCGGGGTCGCCCAGGTAGCGGTGCGTGCGCGGCCTCATCTCTTCGTCGAGCGTATAGACCAGAGGCACGCCCGTGGGGATGTTCAGTTCGAGGATGTCCTTTTCGGAGACGTCGTCGAGGTATTTCACCAGCGCGCGCAGGCTGTTTCCGTGTGCCGCCACGACCACCCGGCGCCCGGCGCGGATCTGCGGCACGATTTCGCTCTCCCAATAGGGAACGGCGCGGGCCACCGTGTCGGCCAGGCATTCGCCGTCCGGCAGCTCCCCCGGCGGCAGGTCCGCGTAACGCGGGTCGCTCGACGGGTGGCGCGGATCGCTTTTTTCCAAAAGCGGCGGGCGGGTGTCGTAGCTGCGGCGCCAGATCTTCACCTGTTCGTCGCCGTACTTCGCGGCCGTCTCGGCCTTGTTCAGCCCCTGCAACGCTCCGTAATGACGCTCGTTGAGCCTCCAGGAATGGCGGACCGGGATCCACATGAGGTCCATCTCCTCGAGCACGAGCCAGAGCGTCTTGATCGCGCGCTTTAAGACGGACGTGAACGCCAGGTCGAACGAAAATCCCTCTTTTAGAAGAAGTTCGCCTCCGCTTTTCGCCTCGGCCGTGCCGCGCTCGGAAAGGGGCACGTCGGTCCAGCCAGTGAAACGATTTTCCTTATTCCAGGAACTCTCTCCGTGACGGATGAAAACGACTTCGTACATCTTCGGATCACTCCTTTTTGGGGATACGTTTTGATATTTTTATTTTACTATTCGTACTTCAGAGCGTCGATGGGATTCAAAAGCGACGCCTTGTGCGCCGGGTAATAGCCAAACCCCACGCCCACGAGCGCCGAGAAGAAAAATCCCAGCACGACGGAAAACGACGTCACGATCGCCTCCGACTGCAGGATCGAAGAGACGACCTTGCCGGCCGCCACGCCGCCCACGATCCCCAAAAAACCGCCGATCAGCGAGAGCATCAGCGCTTCGATCAGAAACTGCAAGCGGATGTCCCAGCTCTTGGCCCCGATCGCCATGCGGATGCCGATCTCTCGCGTGCGCTCCGTCACGGACACCAGCATGATGTTCATGATGCCGATCCCCCCCACCACGAGCGAGATCGTGGCCACGCACGCCAGCAGCAGCATCATCACGCGCGTCGTCTGACGCTGCATCTCAATCATCTGCGTGATGTTGCGCACCTGAAAGCCATATTCCATGCCGGGGCGGACGCGATGGCGCTCCTTCAGAAGCTCCGTCACCTGCAGCTCCAGAAAATCGAGCGCATCGATGCTCGCCGCCTTGACGAAAATGCGGTTCACCGTTCCCGGAATGCGCGAGCGGACGAGGCGTCTCTGCGCCGCCGATATCGGCACGAGCACGAAATCGTCCATGTCGCTTCCGAACTGGCTTTGCCCCTTGCTCTTGTAGACACCCACCACCCGGAACGGAACTTTTTTGATGCGGATCACCTCGGAAAGCGGGCTTTTCCCCTCAAACAACTTGTCGGCGATCGTCTGCCCGATCACGCAGACCTTCGACGCACGCCGCACGTCGGCTGCCGTCAGGTCGCGCCCGGACTCGACGGCCCAGTCCTGCACGAGCCCGTAATCCTCCGTGCTGCCGACGATGCTCGTCGACCAGTTCAGGTTACCCGCGATCACCTGTGCGCTCGTGTTCACCTGCGGCGCCACGCCGATCGCGTCGTAGCATTCGCGCGCAATCGCTTCGGCGTCCTGGTCCGTCAGCGGACGCAGCGAGACGTTCGCCGCCATCGCCCCCCGGTCCGGAAACACGACCAGGTAGTTGCTCCCGAAAGCCGCGAGCTGCTTGTCGATCGCGCGGTTGGCTCCCTCGCCCACGGCGAACGACGCGATCACCGACGCCACGCCGATGATGATCCCCAGCATCGTCAGGAACGAGCGCATCTTGTTCGCGCGCAGCGCGCGCATGGACACCTTGAAGACCTCGGTCGGGGAGATCATAAAAGGCCACCTCCAGAGGAAGAACCTTTCCGAGGCTCCGCGAGGGGGCTCGCCCCCTCGACCCCTTTCATTAAACCTTTGACAACCCTCTTCTTTTCTTTCTTCTCTTCGCGCGTGATCAGACCGTCGCGAAAGTGCAGCACGCGGTCGGCGAACTCCGCGATATCGGGTTCGTGCGTCACCAGAATGATCGAAAGTCCCGAGTCGCGATTGAGCCGCGTGAAAAGCTCCATGATCTCGATACTCGTGGCCGTGTCCAGGTTCCCCGTCGGTTCGTCGGCCAGCAGAATAGGCGCTTCGTTCACGAGCGAGCGCGCGATCGCCACCCGCTGCTGCTGCCCACCCGAAAGCTGCGACGGGTCGTGCCCCATGCGGTCAGCCAAGCCCACGCGCTCGAGCGCCATCTTGGCCTTCGCCACCCGGTCGTGCGCGCTCGTTCCCGCATACAGAAGCGGCAGCTCGACGTTTTCGAGCGCGCTCATGCGGGAGAGCAGATTAAATCCCTGGAAGACGAAACCGATCTTGCGGTTGCGAATCTCGGCCAGCTCATCGGCGCCGAGCGTTCCCACATCTTCGCCGTCTAAGAGATAACGCCCCGAAGTCGGCGCGTCGAGGCACCCCAGGATGTTCATCGTGGTCGATTTGCCCGACCCCGAGGGCCCCATCATCGCCAGGAACTCCCCTTTATCGACGGAAAACGTGACGCCGTGGAGGATTTCGAGCTCCATATCCCCCATCCAGAAACTTTTTTTGATCTCGTGCAGTTCGACGAGCGCCATTTCGCTCCTTGTTTTTCCGCTACTTTTTCGCGGACGAATCGATGCCCAGCACAACCGGCACATCGGCCGAAAGCCCGTGCACGATCTCCGTGTACGTTCCGTCGCTGACACCGCGTTCGACGGTTATGGCTCGGGGTGTCTCGTCGCGCAGGATGTAAAGCGTCGCCGTTTGGCGGTCCCTTTTTGCGCCGGTTTCTTCGCTGCGTTCACGCCCTCCGGGGCCGCGCATCGGGATCGTCCCCAGCGCCACCGAACCGTTCTGTTGCGTCTGCGCGACGGGGCGAAAACGGAACGCCGCGTTGTCCACCTTGATCACGTCTTTTTTCTCGCTGATGATGAGTGCCACGTTCGCCGTCATGCCCGGCATCAACAGCCCCTCTTTGTTGTCGACCGTCACAATAACCTTGTACGTCACGACGTTGTCGCTCGTCGACGTCTGCGGCGACATGCGGATCTGCATCACGCGCCCCTCGAACGTCTTCTGCGGGTACGTGTCCACCGTGAACTCGACCCGCTGCCCCTCCTTCACGCCGCCGATATCCGCCTCGTCGACGTTGACCTCGAGCTTCATATGGCTCAAGTCCTCGGCGATCGTGACCAAATTCGGCGTTTGGAAGCTCGCCGCCACGGTCTGCCCCGGGTCCACGAGGCGGTCGATCACGACGCCGCTCACAGGCGAAATAATCCGCGTATACTCGTACTGCGTCATGGAGCGGTCGAGCGTCGCTTGCGCCTGCAACACGACAGCACGCGCCGCCACGAGCTTCGCGCGCGCCGTGTCGCGGTTCATGCGCGCCGTGTCGAGATCCTGCAGCGCGATCAAGTCCTGCGCGTGCAGCTGCTCGTTGCGCTTGTACGTTCGCTCGGCGTCTTCGAGCACGCTTTGCGCCTGCAGCACGCCCGCGCGGGCGTTTTCGAGGTCCGCCTTGTTCCGCGCGATATCGGCCTCCTGCAGCGCCGGGTCGATGACCATCAGCAACTGCCCTTTTTTGACCGGATCGTTGTAATCGACGTAGATCTCCTTCACCGTGCCGGAGATCTGCGTCCCCACGTTGACGGTCGAAAGCGCGCTCGCCGTGCCGGTGGCCAGGATCTCCTGGCGGATGTCGCCGCGCGCGGCCGAAACGGTGTGATAGCGCACGGGAGGCTCCTTGTGCATGAAACGCCAAATCCCGAAACCGCCCCCCCCAACGACGCAGGCCAGTAAAATAAAAAAGACGAGCCGCTTGGGGGACAAGCGCCCCCTTCTCGATGCCGCCATCACGGATTCACTCCTTTTTCGCCTATTTCGCCTGCTTCTACCGGGATGCCCATCGCGCGCTCCAACATCGCGACGGCCGCTTTATGTTCGTACAGGGCGAGCACATACGAGTCTCGCGCCGAACGGTCCAGCTCCAGCGCGTCCGAGATCTCCAGGTTCGACCCCACGCCCGCTTTGTAACGCCCCTTCGCAAGCGCCAGCGTCTCGGCGGCCTGGCGCATCACTTCCTCGGCCGCCGAGACGGCCGCGGTGGCGTCCTGCAGCGCGAGCCACGCCTGTCGGATTTCGAGCTCGGCGTTCTGGCGCCCCAGCTCAAGCCGATACGAGACGACCTCCAGGTCCGCACGCGACTGCTCCACCAAGGCGGTCGTGTATTTGCCGTCCGAGATGGGAATCTCGAGCGTGGCCGAAGCGCGGATCCCCGCGGGGTTGCGATCCGTGAAGTTCTCCCCGCCGAACGCGTATCCCACACCCCCCGACAGATCGGGGTTCATGTTTTTCTTCGCCAGCAACAGATTTTGCTCGGCCGTTTCGACGCGCTTGACGAACGCCTTCAGGTCGCTTCGCCGCGTCATGCCTGTTTCGACGGCCGCGTCGTAGGCGATTTCATAGGCCCGGTAAGCCAGGATGTCGTCGACGGCGAAAGCGCGGGATTGCGAAACACCCATGGCCGACGCCAGACGCGCCCGCGCGAGGTCGCGCGCCGAGGTCGCGCGTACGAGCGACATGCGCGCGTTCGCCACGTCGGCTTCCGCCTTGGTGACCTCGATCTTCGGTTTCGTCCCCACGGAGTAAAACCCCTTCGCCCATGCAAGGCGCTCCTGGTAGTTCTCCAGGCTTTGGCGAGCCGTCTCGATGTCGCGCGTTCGGCGATTCAAATTGTAGTAGGCGTCCCGGACCTCCTCGACCACCATCGTACGCGCGTCTTCCAGGTCGAACTCGGCAGCCCCGAGGCCGCTTTTCGCCGCCCGCGTGCGCACATCGCGCTTGCCCCAGTCGTAGAGGCTCTGCCGCAAATCGATGCCCGTGTTGTAGCTGTCGGAGATATCCCCCTCGCCGAGTCCCGTCTCCGCAACAACCGAGCTGGCGGAAATCTGAGGCCGTCCGCTGGCGGCGATCTGTCGCACGTTCGCAGCCTGCGAGCGTACCGACCCGCGGTAGATCCCCAGGTTCGGATGAGAGGCAAGCGCGACGCTAAGGGCCTTTTCCAGCGAGAGCGGCTCTTCGGGGGGCGGGCTCGCGACTTGAGCCGCCCAAGAAACAGAGGCCCAAGAAGCGAAGAGGAGCATGCAGAAAAGCAAGAGGCAAAAACGATTTCGTCGATCCCTCACCGAATCAAACCCACCTTTCAACCGGTTCTCGAAGCTTGGTGAACCCCAGTATACCGCCTAAGCCCCCTGGAGGCCGCATGTCAATTTATGCAACCACCCCCTCCGTAAATCGGCGGGGCTTTGGGAACTTGTCCGAACAACTTGACATCGTCCGGGAAAATCGAGAAACTTTCTAAAAAGGAGGGGATCTCAATGCAAACCGCGAATTCAGGCAAAGGCGCACGGTGGACTTTTTATATCAGCGGAGGAGTGTTGGTCGCCGCGGGCGTGCTCATGCTGCTCGAACCGCTCGTCGCCGTGGTGTCGCTCGCTTTCCTGATGGGAATCGGGCTCGTTCTGGCCGGCATTAACGAACTGTTCGGATACTTCTCGATGAGAAAAAGCGCCGCTTGTCCAGGCTGGGTTCCGCTGCTGGGCATTTTGGACATCGTCGTCGGCATGCTTTTGATCACGCGCGTGGGACTTGCCGTCTTCACGATCACGACGCTTTTCGGCGCCTGGGTGCTGCTCGCGGGAGCCCTTCGCGTCACGATCGCGCTCAAGCTCCGCGGCGCGGGCGCGAACAACTGGCAGTTCATGCTGCTGATGGGAGTTTTGATGCTCCTGGCGGCACTCGTGCTGTTCGTGAACCCCGGCGTCGCCGTCTTCACGGTGGCCTTCATGGCGGCGATCACGTTAATCGCCGTCGGGTGTTTAATGATCTTCGAGGGGAAAATTCTCTTCCCGCCCCGATAAACCGGATAAAAATCTCCAGCG
>JAVBRL010000232.1:0-10286 GCA_031547985.1 Synergistaceae bacterium | reverse complement strand
GGTTTTTCTTCTCTTCCTCCGAATCGACGACAATTTCGATCACATCTTCAGTGAGCTGGTCGCGCAGGATGCGTTCCAGCAAACCGATATCGCGATGCAGCATGCAGGGGGCCGCGTTACGCTTGGCGTTCGCCTCGATCTCGTCCCACTGCTGCAGCAGTTCATCCACGTCGCGCCGCAAGCTTTCCTCTTCGGCGCCTTCGGCGACCGTTCGGATGATCAAGCCGTACCCGTTCGGGCGCAGCTCCTTGGCGAGCGCGCGCAAACGCAGGCGCTCCTCTTCGTTGTAAATGCGTTTGGACACACCGATCTCGTTACCGCCAGGGATGATCACCAAAAAGCGTCCCGCCAGCGACACGCGCGGCGAGACACGCGCACCTTTACCGCGACGCGCGTTCTTGACGACCTGAACGATCATCTCCGTCCCCTGCTTGACTTGCATGTCGCGCACGTCATTGAGGTACAAAAAACCGTTTCGCCCGTCGCCCAAATTCAAAAAGGCCGAGTGCATGCCGGGCAACACGCTGTCAACCCGCGCTTTGTAGATTTCCCCGGTTCGCTGACGTTCCCACATGCGTTCGACGTACAGGTCGTCGAGCCGCCCCCGCGCGTCGAGCAGCGCCACGCGGATCTCCTCGGCATCGATCACATTCGCAATGATTTTTCTCCCCACGTTCGCAATCATCCTCTACCCGCTCCCCTCACGAGAGGAATCACGCAGCCCGCCGCGTCGTCCCACAAGCCGACGTCCTCTCTGAGCCACAACAATTTCTCCCAACCCCAGTCCAGACCGTCCGCCGCCATCCGTTTCATGGCTCCCGAAGCGCTGTATCGGTCCGGATTGCGAAGCGCGACCCGCAAGCCGCTTTCGCCTTCTTGCCAATCATCCACCCGCAATAGACAACCCTCGTCGGCCCCCCATTTCAAAACGGCCTCCGCAACACATCGATCGAGAGACCCATCGATCGCGCGCAACACGTAGCAAGCCGCCTCGCATAGCTTCGACAACGAAGCTCCGTCAACGACCTCCGCGCATAAAAGATGAAACCCCTCGGGCAACACCGCGTTCCATTTTACCAACAGGTCGTCGTGCCACGCATCGATCCAGAATTCCGCGGGCTCGCGAAGCCCCACGACACCCACCGGAAGCGGCGGCCCGAAGCTCGTCCGCGGGTGCGGCGAAAAACCCTCCGTCATCTCGACGACGATCCCCGCCCGCCGCGCCGCGCGGCCGAAAAGCACCGGCAAATCGACGTGCGAGACAAAACAGCTGTCTTGCTCTTTCGAAAAAAGAACCCTCACCCGGCTCATCGGCAAAAACCCTGCAATCCGCACGAACGGCAACCCTGCCTGCAGTCGGGCGTCGAAAGCCCCTCGAACGCCCGTGCCCGCTCGTCGCGCAAAAAGTTCTTTTCGACCCCGACGTCGATGTGATCCCAGGGAAGCGCCTCGCAATGTGCGCGCTCGCGGTTCGCATAAGCCCGCGCATCGATCCCCGCCCGTTCGAATGCCCGTAGCCATCGCCCGAGGTCGAACATCTCGCTCCATCCGTCGAAGCGCGCACCATCGCGCCACGCCTCTTCGACCGCGTCGCCAACGCGCGCGTCCGCACGCGCGAAGACCCCCTCCAAAAACGTCTGGTCGGGATCGTGATACGCCACGCTCACCCGCCGATCCCTGATGGCGTCCTTGACGCGCCGGGCACGTGCCAACAGCTCGTCCCGGGAGACCTGCGCCTCCCATTGGAAAGGAGTATGCGCTTTCGGGACAAAACCCGCAAGAGAAACGGAGACGTCTCCTTTTCTCTTGTACTTGCGCGCAAGTGCACGTGTTTGTTCGCAAAGCGAGATGATAGCGTCCAAGTCCTCCGTACGTTCTGTAGGCAAGCCGATCATGAAGTAAAGTTTCACTCGGTCCCAGCCATGCGCGAACGTCGCCTCGAGCGCCGACGCGATCTCCTGATCGGAAAGCCCTTTGTTGATCACCGAACGAAGGCGCTCCGTGCCCGCCTCCGGCGCGAAGGTAAGCCCTCCTCTTCTCATCGCTTCGAGTTTCGAAGCGAGCTCCACCGAAAACGCGTCCATCCGCAGGCTTGGCAGTGAGAGCTTGATCCCTTTCGCCGCGAGTGGTTCGCCAAATTTTTCGAGCGTCTCGCTCAGGCCCGACCAGTCGCAGGTCGCGAGCGACAAGAGGCCGACCTCCTCCCACCCGGTGAATTCAAGCAGCTCCATGATCTGCGCGACGACGCTCGCCGGACTGCGCTCCCGGTTCGGGCGCTCGATCATTCCGGCCTGGCAGAAGCGGCACCCGCGCGTGCAGCCGCGAAAAACCTGCACCGCCACGCGGTCGTGCACAATGCTCGAATTGGGCACGAGCATCGTGCGGTGCAAAAACCCCGCGTCCAGATTTTCGAGAAATTGTCGTTTGGGGCGAACACCCGGCGGCGTATGGCGCGGGACGTAAACGCCGGGAACTTGCGAAAGCGCTTCGAGTCGCGCGTCGCGAGAGGAGTCTCGATACGCCTCAAGGCATTCCAACATGGCGGGAAGCGTCACTTCGCCGTCGCCGAGGCAAAAGGCATCGATAAAAGCGCTCATCGGCTCCGGAGCAAGCGCTCCCGGGCCCCCGGCGATTACGATCGGTTCATTGTCCGCGCGCGAATCCGCGCGCAGGGAGATGCCCCCCAGATCCAACATCGTCAGGATATTCGTCCACGTCAGTTCGTACTGCAGCGTCACCCCGACGACGTCGAAATCCCGCAGGGAACGTTTGCTCTCGAGCCCCCAAAGCGGCGTCTGCGACGCACGCATCATCGACTCCATATCCGGCCAGGGGCAGTAGGCGCGGTCGACATCGGCGAAAGGAAGCTGTTTGATCAGCGCATACAGGATCTGGTACCCCAAGTAGCTCATGCCGACTTCGTAAGTATCCGGAAACGCGAGGCAGACGCGCAGGAGGTCACGTGCGCCCCGAGGCGTCTCTTTGACACCTCCGCCCCATTCGCATCCGATATAGCGCGCGGGCCTTTTCACCCGAGCCAGGAGAGATCTCTGCGAAACCGTCATTCGAGGCGCTCCGCCTTCGCCGAAACACAAATGCTCTGCACAAACGCGAGCGCACATACCTCAGCCAGCAGAGAGCTCCCCCCGTAGCTGAAAAGTGGCAACGGAATCCCTGTCACCGGTGCCAGCCCCATGCTCATAGCGACGCTTTCTATAATCTGAAACCAGATCCAGGCGGAAACGCCCACGACGACGACTTTCCCAGAGACACTTTTCGTCATGAGCGCCGCGCGTAAGAGCCTCCAAAAAAGAAACGCGAACAGGCTGATCACGAGGACCCCGCCCAAAAAACCGAACTCTTCGGCGAAAACGCTGAAAATGAAATCGGTATGCGGTTCGGGGAGGAAGTGCAAGCGCCCCTGCGTCCCTCCCAAAAAACCTTTGCCGAAAAGGCCGCCCGAACCGACGGCGATGCGTGACTGAATGACGTTGTATCCTGCGCCCTGAGGGTCGATGCTGGGATCGAGAAACACTAAAAAACGCATTTGCTGGTATGGCTTCAAGGCGTTCCATAGAAACGGCAAGGCGACGAGTCCCCCGCCAATGAGTGCGAACAGGTATTTTTGCGGCGTCCCCACGACGACCATGATCGAGAGAATGATCGCTCCATAGACGAGCGTACTCCCCAGGTCCGGCTGAAGGAGTACCAGCAGAGCGCTCGCACCCGCAACGGCGACAAATCCCGATAGATTTTTCAGGTCATGTGGAGGGTGCTCGCTGCAGTAACGCGCAAGGACCAGTATAAGGGCGACTTTCGCCAGCTCGGACGGCTGGAAACGCATGATTCCCAAGTTAAACCAGCTCTGCGCGCCTTTCGTCACTTTCCCGACGATCAAAATCGCCAAAAGAAGCAACAACGCAACCCCATACAAGGAATACGCGAAACGCATGAAACGCTGGTAGCCCGTGCGGAGGACGAGGACGTAAGCAACCGCGCTGACGCCTCCCCAGACAAGCTGTCTCAAGGGGTACGGAGCCACTCCCGAACGTACGCCTGCACTCGCGCTCACCAAAGTCAGCAGCCCGAGAGCAAAGAGCGCCACCGTCACAAGCAGCGCAGGATAATCGAGCCCCTGGCGAATAGCGCTCCAGGGAACCCACCAACCCTCGGCGCTTTTCAAGAAACGAGCCGGCCCTTTTGTGCGCGCGGCGCCCGGCGTACGGTCTTCACCGGAATGTTCGCCACAAGGGCAACCGAACATTCCTCGCGCTCCAGTTGAAGCTCGATATGCTCCGCGTCGATCTCCAAGTAGTTCTGGATCACCTCGATGAGGTCCGCACGAAGGCGTTCGAGCATATCGGCGGAAATGTCGTTGCGGTCGTGAATCAACACGAGCTGCAGACGCTCTTTGGCCTTCGCGCTTGATTTTTCCTGTCCGAAGAACCGATTCCAGAAACCCATCGCCCGCTTCCCCTACAGTCTCAAGAATTTCCGGATCGCCGCGAAAAGCCCGCCGCCTTTGCCGTTTTCTAGGTCCATAAAGGGCACCTCGGCGCCAGTGATGCGCCGGGCCGTGTTCGAAAACGCCTTGGAAGCCGGCGAATCCTCTCCCAGCGTGAGCGGTTCACCGCGATTCGCGGAGATGACGACCGATTCGTCGTCCGGCACGACCCCGATGAGGTCGATGGCTAAGATATCCAGCACGTCGGAGACATCGAGCATGTCCCCTTTTTTCACCATATCCGGCCGGATCCGATTGAGGATCAAGCGGATGGGCGATTTGCCCATCGATTCGAGCAGCCCGATAATCCGGTCCGCATCGCGCACAGCCGAAACTTCCGGCGTCGTCACGACGAGGGCTTCGTCCGCCCCGGAGGCCGCGTTCTTGAAACCCGCCTCGATCCCAGCAGGACTGTCGACCAGGATGAAGTCGAATTCCTGCCGCAACTCGTCGCAAACGGCTTTCATCTGCTCGGCAGTCACGGCGTCTTTCGTCTTGGATTGCGCCGTGGGAATCATATAGAGGTTTTCGATCCGCTTGTCGCGGATCAGCGTCTGAGCGAGCCGGCACGTTCCTTCGATCGCGTCGACCAGCGTGTAGACGATGCGGTTTTCGAGCCCCATGATGACGTCGAGGTTTCGTAAACCGATATCGCCGTCGATGGCGACGACCTTATGTCCCATTTGCGCCAAAGCGACGGCGATGTTTGCCGTCGTCGTCGTTTTGCCGACCCCTCCTTTTCCGGAGGTGATCACGATTACGCGAGAAGCCAAATCCATTCCCCCTTTTTGGGCACTCACAACGGCCATTCCTCTATAGAGATTGAATCATTCTCCAGGCTTACCGTCACCGGCTTTTTCCACCAGGGCGTTTCTTCGTCGATCAGCTCCGTCTTAGAGGCGATCCGCACCTGCCGCGTTTCGAAAGAGCGCGCGCTGATACTCGCACTCGTGTCGCCGTCCATACCGGCGTGAGCGAGCCCCCTCAGGCGCCCGAGGACAACGACATGGCCGCCGCAAAGGATCTCCGCTCCTTCGTGTACGTTCGACGCGACAATCACGGTTCCCACGTGCTCGATTCGCTGCCCGGAGCGTATCGCGCGCCGCAAAAGCAGAGCTCCCGCATCCTGCTTTTTCTTGCCCAAAGAAGGACGCACCTCTCCTTGGGGAAGGCCCGCCGCCAAGAGCAGGTTTTGCGACTCCATGTCGTAGGCGATCCATGAGATAACGCGCGCACCGACGGGCCACACGAAACGGCTCAAAACGGAACAGATCAATTCCTGCGAGAGCTTGCGCCCTTCGAAATGAAGCACGATCGGTGCTTGAAACAACATTTTACTCCCCTTCGCCCGCAACTCTTCAAGCTCGTTCCAGAGTTCGGGTTCCGGAAGCTCTTCCGGGATCAGGCACCTTAAAAAACCGGCGTTCCCTTTGAGCTGAATCTTCACCGCGCACGCCCTCCCACGCCTTCTTTAACCAGGTACGCCAACATCTGCCCCACGAGGGGCCCCGTCACCGACGATCCGGCGCCTCCGCCTTCGACGAGAGCGACCGCCACATAGCGCGGTTTTTCCGCCGGGGCGTACCCCACAAACCACGCATGGTCGTCTCCGTGCGGGTTTTGGGCCGTGCCGGTCTTGCCCGCCACGGTGACGCCGAAACGTCCCGCCTGGCGGCCGGTGCCGTTTTTCACGACCTCGATCAGCCCTTGCTGAATCAGCTTCATCTGCACCGACGGAATCCCCAGGTTCTCGTATTTCGCAGGCTCCGACGCGTTCAGCCGTGGAACGACAAGCCGCCCGCCGTTCGCCACCGCCGCGTACATGCGGGCGATCTGCAACGGCGTAGTGAGCAGAAATCCCTGGCCGATAGCGTAGTTCACCGTATCCCCCTGAAACCAACTCTCCTTGAAACGCCGCCGTTTCCAATCGCGGCCGGCGATATTGCCGCCCACTTCTCCCAGCAGGTCAATTCCCGTCGGCTTTCCCACGCCGAAACGCCCCGCCCAGGACAGCAATCGATCGACACCCAACTGCAGGCCCGCCTGGTAAAAATAAACGTCGCACGAATCGCGCAACGCCCCGATAAGCGAGCGGTTACCATGTCCCGAACGCTTCCAGCAACGAAACGTCTGCGGCCCTAGAACAAAATTTCCGGGGCAGTGCACCTGCGTCGAAACGCTCATCACATGTTCCATCAGAGCCGCCGAGGCCGTGACGATCTTGAACGTCGAGCCCGGCGGATAGACGCCGCTGATCGCGCGATTCATCATCGGACGGTCCTTGTCCGTCAAAAGTGCGTTCCATTCCTTCTCCGATATTCGCCACGTCAGCGGATTCGGGTCGTACGTCGGCGACGAAAAAAGAACCCTGACGGAACCGTCCTCCACATCCAACGCCACTATAACGCCACGGCTGTTTGCCATCAACTCCGACGCGAAGCGTTGAGCCGCAAGGTCGAGGGTGAGGCGAATATCTTCGCCCCGGTGCGGCTCGGTGTAGCGAATATCCTGCAGGCGTCGCCCACGCGAATTCACTTCAACCGCCTCTTCGCCGACATCCCCGCAAAGACGCTCCTCGTAATAGGCCTCGATGCCGTTTTTCCCGACGATGTCACCGCCTTGGTAGCGCGCATCGCGTTTGGCCTGAAGTTCCTGCTGCGTGATCTCCCCCACATAGCCCACGACGTGCGCGACCAAAGCACCCGCCGGGTAGACACGATTCCAGACGGAAGAGGGGAAGAGCGTCGCGTGGAAGTCCGGATCGGCGACGAGGTCCGCGATCTGCGCCATCGTCAGATTGTTCGCGACGCTGACGGCCCGGTACGGCGCGAAGTACTGTTTTTCGACCGATTCTTTCAAGGAGTCGGCCGTCACCGGAATTCCGTGACGATTGAAAAGCTGCACGATTTCGTCGATGTTCTCCTGTTCCTGCAGGTCCATCGGGTAGGCGCGCACGTTGAATGTCCGCGTGTCCACCGCGAGCGGAATTCCGTTCGTGTCGACGATGGAACCGCGCTGAGGCGAGAGACGGATGATGCGAAGGCGGTTTTTCGAGGCGAGCTCCACGAAACGGTCCCCTTGGTAGATCTGGAAATAAAACAGCCCCGCGACAAGCAACGCGAGCGCTGCGATCAAAAAGAGCCGAAAACTCGCGAGCCGCTGGTTCCACTCGAAACGCTCCAAATGGTTAGACATGAGACTCCGGCACCTTCCAGGCGTAGATGACACACAAAACGGCCAAAACGGGAATCGCCAGGCACTGCTGGATTGCGAACAGGCGAACAAGCGTCTGGCTTGGCGTGCCCCACGCCAAAAAGTGAACGCCCCCCGAAAACAGATGGGCTCCCCCCGCGATCACGGCGAAAAATCTCGATGTGCGCGCCGGTGAGGGCGTTCGGTGCCATAGCCACGCCACGAGGGCGATCATCGCAGCGTTCAATGCGCCCGACAATCCTGGCAGGTTCGTCCATCGCAAATCCCACAGGATACCGCCCAAAAAGCCCACCCAGATCCATTTGGCCGCCGCGGTCGGCTCGTGACGCGACGACAGCATACGAAACAGCAGATAAAGCAGGAACAGTTCCGGAACGATCAACAAACCCATCGAGAAGACCTGTAAAAGATCTTGGCAGAACCAGGCAAACGCAAGGGAGATCACGGTCGCACCTCCTCGCCAAGCAGCACCTGCAAACCATAAAGCTGTGTCAGGTGCGCCCCGGAGACCACCTTATACGGCAAAAAACCATCCCTAGGTGTCCCTTCCCCCCAGATCTGCCCCACGGGAATGCCCGGCGGCAGAAGCTCACCCACCAGAGCCGTCGAAAGACGCATGCCGCGCTCAAATTTCTTCTCCTGAGGGATGTAAAGCAACCAGACGTTTCCCTGGTCGTCGCCGTTGATGACGCCGAGATCACGCGTTTTATCCACAACGGCCGCCATCAGGAATGTCGAAGACGTGATCAACTCGACCCACGCGCTCGTCTCCGTCGCGCGGGTGACGCGTCCGATGAGGAATCCTTCAGAAAGCGCAGGAGCCCCCACGCGAACGCCGTGCCGGGTTCCCTTGTCGATACGCAGATCCTTCCACCATGCGTCGGGATAGCGCAGGATCACTTTCGCGGAAAGGAGATTTTGCGCCTTCTCCGGAACCGGCCACCCCATCCGTTGGATTGCCGTCCGCAGCGCCAAGTTCTCCGCCTCAAGCTCCAAAACACGCGCGTGGAGTGTTTTACGCTCGAGTACCCAGTTATTAGCGCTTTGCACCAACAGGCGCAGCTCGTGAGCCGGTTTTTCCAGCCAATAGAGCACGCTTCCCACCCCGTCGACGAGACTCTGCGTGACGCTTGGAAGGCGGATGGATCCCCACACCAAAATAAGCCCCAACATGATCGCAAGGACGCTATGGATCCAGAAGTGACCTTGCTTGTGCATCGGGATCTTAGCTTTCCGTCGGAGCCACCTGGACGGAAACTCTCGGAATGAGGTCCACGGTTTCAAGCATCTTGCCGAGGCCGATGGCAACCGCGAAGAGTGGCTGGTCCGCCATATGCACCGGCACATTGAGCGTTTCCGAGAAGCGCACGTTGAGCCCCCGCAACATCGAGCTCCCCCCCGTAAGCATGATCCCCTGCTCGACGATGTCCTTCACCAACTCCGGAGGCGTCTGCTCCATCGCATAACGCAGCATATCCTCGATGCGCAAGATAATGGGGTTGATCGCTTCGCGCACCTCGGCGGACGAAAGTTTGACAACCTTGGGTAGGCCGTCTTTGAGATCGCGTCCCTTGATCTCCATCTCAAGCTCCTCTTCGAGCGGGATGGCCGATCCGATCGCGAGCTTGACCTCTTCAGCCGTCGCTTCGCCGATCGCAAGCGTGTAGTTTTGTCGCATCATCGCGGCAATGGCGGTATCGAGGTCGTCCCCGGCGGAACGTAGCGAATTACTCAGCACGATCCCCCCGAGCGAAAGGACCGCGATTTCGCTCGTCCCTCCCCCGATGTCGACCACCATGTTCCCTCGCGGTTCATGAATCGGCATCCCCGTCCCCAAGGCGGCCGCAAGCGGCTCGTCCACGACGAAAGCTTCCCGCGCTCCAGCCCCGAGCGTCGCGTCGACAACGGCGCGTTTTTCGACCTCCGTCACGCAGGCAGGAACGCAGATCGCCACGCGCGGATGCGCCATGAAGCGCCGCCCGCCGTTCGCCTGCATCAAATAGTTGCCGATCATATTCTCCGTCATATCGTAGTCGGCGATGACCCCATGCAGGAGCGGCCGCACCGTCGTGATCCCCTGAGGAGTCTTTCCGATCATCCGCTTGGCATCGAGTCCGAACGACATGATCTCCCGCTGCCCCTTGCGTCCCGTCTCGCGTACTGCGAGAACCGACGGTTCGTTGAGCACGATCCCCTTACCCTTGACGTACACGACCGTATTGACCGTTCCCAGATCTATCCCCACATCCCGGCTGAACAGCCCGGAAAAAAATTTGAACATCGCGAGCACTCCTCCGTCGTCGATCGACATTTCGCATAAGATCCTAACACATGAAACGACACCATAAGATGCGTTATTATACTGTCTTCGGGGATTGTTTTAAAGCGTCACGTCGTGTAAGATGCATCGCCGTACGAAAGA
Source organism: Synergistaceae bacterium (assembly GCA_031547985.1). Taxonomy (GTDB): domain Bacteria; phylum Synergistota; class Synergistia; order Synergistales; family Synergistaceae; genus JAVBRL01. Next base: position 147 of record JAVBRL010000232.1, on the reverse strand, counting down.
CATAATTTTTGGGGCTGTCCTAGATAAGTATGCCCCAGTGTTTACTGAGAAGATACTTTATTATTTTCACCTGTTTCTTGGGATCGGGGTTGTTGAACCGCCACTCGCATTCCTTGAGGAACAGGTGAAAATGTTCTTTCGGTACGC
>JAVBRL010000189.1:0-6720 GCA_031547985.1 Synergistaceae bacterium | reverse complement strand
CAGGGGCACATCCCCTCCGGCGTGCCTTTTCTGGGACACGCGGCCTGCGCGATCGCCGAGGGGAAGATGACGCGCGCCATGATCATCGGCAAGGGGAGCCTGTTCCTCGGACGGCTCACGAACCTCGCGGACGGGCTGTCGTTTCTGGTCGAAAAACCGAGCATGCCCGAAGCGGCCAAGGTGGAAACGACCGCGTGCGGGACGCGCAAAACGTTCGAAAAAACACGCATCGGGCTCGTGGCCGTAGGCAGCGAAGTGGAGCTCGCGCCCGGCGACCGGGGGCAGGCGAACATTCTCGCGGGAGCTCTCGCCGCGCTCGAACGGGACCCGCGGATCGAACCCGTACTGATCGGCCCGCGCCTGGGTGACACTCACGGGCTCGCATGGATCGAGACGCCCGACTGCGAGGCCGACATCGCAAACGTTTTGGCAGAAAAACTCCGCGACGGCTCGCTCGCGGGCGCCGTCGCGATGCATCATCCGTTTCCCATCGGCGTCGCCACGATCGGCAAGGTGTCGACTCCCGCGCGCGGCAAGGAGATGCTGATCGCATCCACAACCGGCACGGCGGCGGCAGGCCGTATCGAAGCGATGCTGCGAAACGCGCTTTACGGCATCGCGACAGCCAAGGCGCTGGGGATCGCGCGCCCTTTGGTCGGCGTCCTGAACGTCGACGGCGCGGCCACGGTGCTCGGCGCGCTGAAAAAATTGCGCGACCGGGGGTACGAGATCGCGTTCGCCACGAGCGTGCGCAACGACGGCGGCGCCATCCTGCGCGGCAACGACCTGCTGGAAGGGGCGGCCGATGTCTGCGTGACGGACACGCTGACCGGCAACGTGCTGATGAAGCTCTTCTCGTCGTGGAGCAGCGGCGGCGGCTACGAAGCGGCCGGATGGGGTTACGGCCCATCGGTGGGAGAAGCTTGGGCGCACACAATTTCGATCGTCTCGCGCGTTTCGGGCTCGCCGGTCATCGCCCAGGCGCTTTCGCACACAGCGCGCTGCGTGCGCGGCGGCCTCGCCACGCGCATCGCCGAAGAGTTAAAACGCGCTCGCGATTGCGGATTCGACAAAATTTTAGAAGAGCTGCGCGTGCAAACGCAATCGAAAAACGAAAAAATGGACGCCACGCCGCCCCCCCAAGAGCCCACGGACGCGGAGATCCACGGCGTCGACGTGCTGGACGTCGAAGGGGCGACGCAACATCTTTGGTCACAAGGAATTTACGCCGAGGCGTCGATGGGATGCACAGGGCCCGTCGTGAAAGTCGCGAGCGCCAACGCCGACCGCGCGACGCGGATTTTAAGCGAAGCCGGTTATCTGTCATGACGGAAACGCTCTGCGTGACGAACAACCCGAACGTGAGGGACACTGCGGACGCGATCTCAGTGAGCTTCGTCAGCGGATCGCCCCACGACGTTTTCGTCGCCGCACGCGACCGCATCCATCAGGGGTGGAAACTGGCGATCCATCCGCTTTACGGAAACTTTCGCCCGAGGCGCCAGCCGTACCGCACGCTCCTGCTGCACGACACGGGGCGCACCGTCGACCGCGAGTCACTCGAACTGATCGAAAGCGCGTTCGCGGCGTGGCGCGCCGACGCGGGAGGGCGCCACGCGCTCGACGAAAACGCGCTCAAAGAGTACGCCCGGTTGGACCTCGCGCTTTTAGAAGAGTCTTTAAGAACTTTAAAAGCATAAAAAATTCAAGATAAAGGAGGCGTGACATGAAGCTCGAACTGCATAAGGCGCATGTGAGAGGCATCGAGTGGGGGCCGGCGACGGGACTCGGCGGAAACCGCGTCCTGCGGGTCTGTAAGGACGAACTGCTGGCGATCCTGAAAGAGGACGGGCGCTTCGCGAGCGTCGACGCGGACCTCGCCCGACCGGGCGAAAGCGTGCGGATCGTCCCCGTGAAGGACGTCGTGGAGCCACGCTGCAAGATCGCCGGCGAGGGCGAGGTGTTTCCCGGCATGATCGGCGACGTCGAATCCGTGGGGTCGGGCAGGACGTTCGTGCTCGACGGCGCGGCGGTCGTGACGTGCGGTAAGATCGTCGGTTTCCAGGAGGGGATCGTCGACATGTCGGGGATCGGCGCGGAGTACACGCCGTTTTCGCGCACGTTTAACCTCGTTCTGATCTTCGCCCCCATTGCCGGCCTGGAGATTTACGAATACGAACAGGCGTGCCGCATCGCGGGCCTCAAAGCCGCCCACTACCTGGCGCGCAAGGCGAGCGAGTCCGGCGCCGGCGCGGACTCCGTCGAAACCTACGAACTGCCGTCGATGACAGAATCGTTCGCGAAATACCCGCACCTGCCGAAGGTCGCGTACCTGTACATGCTGCAGACGCAGGGACTGCTGCACGACACGTACGTCTATGGGCTCGACGCGAAAAAACTGCTCTCGACGCTGATCCACCCCAACGAGACGATGGACGGGGCGATCGTCTCCGGCAACTGCGTCTCGGCCTCGGACAAAAACTGCACGTACGTCCACCAGAACAACCCCGTGATCAAGGCGCTCTACGGCCATCATGGCGTCGATCTGAACTTCGTGGGCGTGATCTTGAGCAACGAAAACGTGACGCTGGCGGACAAGCGGCGCAGCTCCGCCTACGCGATCAAGCTCGCCACGATGCTCGGTATCGAGGGGCTCGTCATCAGCGAGGAGGGGTTCGGCAACCCCGACTCCGACCTGATGATGAACTGTCGCCGGGCGGAGGAGGCGTCGATCCGCACCGTACTGATCTCCGACGAATTCGCCGGACGCGACGGCGCAAGCCAGTCGCTTGCGGATTCCGTCCCCGAAGCGGACGCGTTCGTCAGCAGCGGCAACGCGAATGCGCTCGTCTCCCTGAGCCCGATGGATCGCCTGATCGGCTACTCGGATACGATCGACGTCATCGCTGGAGGATCGTCGGGGTCGCTCAAGCCCGACGGCTCGATCGAAGTCGAACTGCAGGCCATCACCGGCGCCACGTGCGAGCTGGGGTTCAACCGCACCGGGGCCAAGACGATCTAGTTTTCCGAAAAAACGGAGGCGAAAACATGAGCTACCGGATCGTGCACTACATCAATCAGTTCTTCGCCGGCATCGGCGGGGAGGAAAAAGCGAATATCCCGCCCGAGTCGCGCCCCGGGCCGGTCGGCCCCGGAGCGGCTTTTAACGCGGCGTTCGGACGCGACGCCGAAGTCGTGGGAACGGTCATCTGCGGCGACGGCTATTTCGCGGAAAACATGGAGGCTGCGACGGATCGCGTATTGGCGCTGATCAAGGAATTTTCACCCGACGCCGTGATCGCCGGGCCCGCTTTCAACGCGGGGCGCTACGGAACGGCCTGCGGGGCCGTCTGCGAAGCCGTCACGAAACGCCTCGGCATCTCCGCCACGAGCGGCATGCACCCCGAAAACCCCGGCGTCGATCTGTTTCGCAAAAGCGTCGTGATCGCCCGCACGATCGACAGCGCGCGCGGCATGAAAGAAGCCGTGCCCCGCATGACGTCGCTTATTCTCAAACTGTTGCGCGGCGAGGAACTTCTCTCGCCCGAGGCCGAGGGCTACATCGAACGCGGGCTTCGCGTGAACTGCTTCCACCACCGTCCCGGCGCGGAACGCGCCGTCGAGATGCTGGTCAAAAAACTAAACGGCCTGCCGTTCGAGACGGAGTACCCCATGCCCCGCTTCGACCGCGTACCGCCGGCGCCGGCGCTCAAAAACCTCGCGAGCGCGACGATCGCCGTCGTCACCTCCGGCGGCATCGTGCCCAAGGGAAATCCCGACCGGATCGAGTCGTCGAGCGCCACAAAATACGGCAGCTACTCGATCGCGGGCGTCATGAGCGCGTCGGAAAAAAGCTACGCGACGGCACACGGCGGCTACGATCCCACCTACGCAAACGCCGACCCCAACCGCGTGCTGCCGCTCGACGTGCTGCGCGAGATGGAGGGGGAGAAAGTTTTCGCGCGCCTGTACGACACGTGGTTTTCGACCGTCGGCAACGGCACGCCGGTCGCCAGCGCGCGGAAGTTCGGCGAGGAGATCGCCGCGCGGCTCAAAAAAGACGGCGTCGACGCCGTGATCCTCACCTCGACCTGAGGAACCTGCACTCGTTGCGGCGCAACGATGACGAAGGAAATCGAACGAGTCGACATCCCCACAGCGCACATCTGCACGATCGTGCCCATTTCGCTCACGGTCGGCGCCAACCGGATCGTCCCCGCGGTCGCGATTCCGCACCCACTGGGCGACCCCGCGAAATCGCTGGAAGAAGAAAAAAAGATCCGCCGCGATCTGCTGGCGAAAGCGTTCGGCGCGATCCAGACCGAAATCGCCGAACAGACGATTTTTTAAAGTTTTAAAAGTTTTAGAAAATCCCCAACGCAAAAAAGCCGCGCTTCCCTTTTTCAGGGGCGCGGCTTTTTTAGTTTTTTAGGTCCCGGCCCGGCTATTTTTTGGGCTCTTCCTTGTTGTTGTTCTTCCAGATCAGGTTTCCGGACGAACACCCCTCGTCTCCGTACCAAGGGACTTCGGTCCAGCCCCACGGAGTGACGAGCATGAAACGCATATCGACGCCCATATCCCGCATCGCTTTGAGGTGGTCTTTATACGCCGCGATATCGGCGATGATCCAACTGTCGGAGATCACCCAGATTCGCTTGCACTGTCCACGAGCGAAAAGCGCCCCGTGGTCGATCGCCATCCGCAAACCCTCGTCGAGGATGATCGGCCCGAAACTCAGGACTATCGCCTCTTCGCGCGTACCCACGAAACGCGCCGACGGAATCAGATCGACGATCGGCGTCACCCATTCGAGCTCGTTCATCAGGAGTTCCTGATCGAGCGGCACCGGGCGGTCGCTTCCCCACCCCAAAAGATCGTCCTGATCGAAAGGAGATTCCCCCGCAAGAGCTGAAGAGAGCCATTTTTGAATTTGATTCAAGATCCTCCCGATATACCAGGGATACACGGCGCCTGTCATCGCGTTGATCACGTCGCCAACCGTCCAAACGCCATCCTCATCGTACTGGCCCTGTTCGTCCATCGCATCTCCACCTCCTGCAACCCAATGCTTATGTCATCGACAGCATAGCACATTCCCCGTAAATAATCTCCCTGAAAGCAAGTATAATCGAGCATGAATTTCGAGGAGGGATTTTAAAACGAACCCACAACGCGCTCTGTCCGCCTACCCCGATCATTTTCTGCGCTATCTCGGAACCGCCGGCGCGCGTTTTTCCGTCATCAAGCAGATGCGTGCCACGGGGGGAATGTGGTTTCGTTCCTCCGGCACATCGGGCGTCATCGACCCTGGCCCGGGAAGCCTCGTCCAGATTTGCGCTTCCAACCCCACGCTCGACGCGACGACGCTCGAAACGATCCTGCTCACGCATCGGCACCTCGACCACAGCACGGACATCAATATCCTGGCCGAGGCCATGACCGACGGCGGGCACAATAAGCGCGGGACAATCCGGCTGCCCCGCGACGCGAGCGATGGAGACGACCCCGTGCTCCTCAAATACACGAAAAAAGGCGTCGCGCGCGTCCAAAACTTCGAGGACCACGACCGCTTCAACCTGGGTGGGGCGCTCACCGTCCAGCCAATCCCACTGAGACACCACGGCGTCGCCTGTTACGGGCTCGTCTTTCGCTCGCCGCACCAGCCGGCCTGGGGAGTCATCAGCGACACGCACCCGTTCGAAGAACTCGCATCACAGTATATCGACTGCGAGTTCGTCTCCATCAACGTCACGTTAAAAGACCGCATCCCGCACCTCGACCACTTCTCGCTGCCCGACCTGGCCGATTTGCTATTGGAGCTGCGTCCGAAGCTGCTCGCCGTGACGCATATGGGAACGGGAATCCTGCGAAGCGACCCCGACGACCTCGCCGCGAGGCTCTCGACACGCCACACGCACGTCGTGGCCGCCCGCGACGGCATGGTTGTCGACCTTGATCGGATCGATATCGCTCGCTAACGGGAATAAAAAAGCCGCGCGGCGACGAGAAGCGTCACCGCAACATGGACCCACAGGGAGTGGCGCTCCATGTTCCATGACTGGCGCGGCGAAAAAGCGCGTGAAGCGGGCGAGCCCGCGACGAGAAACGGGTCGTCGTGACGTGAAAAAAAACAGGGAACGAGGCGGGGGACGCTTTTTCGATAATGCGCGTAATGCTCACCGAATTTGTTCTCGAGAAAAAGCTCCTCGTGCGGGATGATCATGAAATCGTAAAGCAGTGCAAAGAGCGCGACAAAAGCGACGAGCCACCCCCATCCCGCTAAAAGCGCCCACCCACACCCCATCAACCCGTTACCGAGGTAAAGCGGATTACGCACGCAAGCGTACGGCCCCCACGTGACCAAAACTGGCGCGTCGACCGTCTCGGTACGGTATTTGGGGATGTAGCCTGCGGCCCAGAAGCGCACGCACTGCCCCCCCAACAGCAGGGGCACCGCAAGAAATGCTCTCGTCCACGAAAACGAGACAGGAAAACAGAAAAAGGCTACAGCGAAAACGCCCCAAAAACCTCCCCGGTACTTGAAAAAAAAAGCACGCAAAGCTGTCAATGCTCAACTCCGTCGATCTCGGGCGGTTCGTGCCGCAACACATCCTCGGCCGTGTGCCAGCCGATCAGTTTCAAAACCGCCACGATCCCGAGCAAAACGCCCGAGTATTCCGCCAAGACCCGCCACAAGACGCCCAGCACGCCCGCCATGCT
>JAVBRL010000008.1:0-3259 GCA_031547985.1 Synergistaceae bacterium | reverse complement strand
TGCGCGGCCCCCGAAACGACAAAAGAGACGAACAAAAAGAAAACCGTCAGCAGAATCGGACGAGAAAAATCACCCTGCCTGCCTGCCTGCCTGCCTGCCTCAAAATTCGCACATGAAGCCCCCCTCGCAAGATGGTTTTGGATTTTTTACGGCGTCACGGAATAAGTCTACGTAATATGATGGAGGGGCGCAAGGGGACGCGGAGCGCGGAAAAAGCGCACGCTTTTTTCATCTTCCGGTAGGGGCCGTCGCCCTCGACGGCCTGTCGCGCACGCGGCGCACATGAAAAAAACGGGACGCCGAGGGCGGCGTCCCCTACCACGAACCGTTACATTTGCGGCGGCCGCAACGACCCGTTACGCGCGCGGCGGTGAGAATCAACCGAAATAATCATCCTCTTCCCAGCGTTGCGGATTCGTATCGATATAATCCCAAATACGGCGGTACTCCCCTTCGCCGCGAACAATACGATCGTAATAGCCTCGCTGCCACATCGAACAGCCGAATTTCTTCGACGTCAACCCTTTCAAGGAATTCACGATCCGAGGAATCGTTGCCCCGGTAGGGGACGCCGCCTTCGGCGTCCCGTCCGACAGCAAGATCAACAAATGAACGTGATTCGGCATCACGACGTAATGCTCCAAACGCACCCCGCCATCCGCATCGTCCATGTTCTCCACATGCCGCTTGACCATCTCACCCGTATCCGTCAATTCCACAAACGACGCGCCTCCATCAACGCATCTGGCGACGCGCCCCAGAATTTCTTCCTTGTTTCTTGTGCAGATCGTCAGGAAATAACATCCCTCATAGGAGTAATCGTACCCGGGCAACCGCATTCGTTTTCGTGTGGGCAGGTCTCTCATCGATGTGATCCTTTCCAAACACGGGACGCCGAGGGCGGCGCGCATGAGCAAGCCATGCGTACGTGCCGAAAACCTCGGTCATTTGTTGCATTTTGCCTTTTCAAATCACAAAACGGTCTTCAGGATCTCCTCGAAATCGTCCATCGCGAGCGACTCGTCGCAATCAACGGCGAGCGCACGGCACAGCGCCTCCACGCGAGCGGCTTCTGCGGATTTATCTTTCCAGTAGCGCGCGTGGTAATCCAAAATGGCCTCCACCGCGGCGTTCGTGTCGCGCTCGCGAAAACGGTACTCGCCGCCGCGTTCGCCCCAGTACGTGCGTTTGGCGCCCTCGAGGTTTTCACTCGTCACGAGCCCGAACCAGTTCGCGCTGAACGCGATCACCGGCCGGCCGCACAGCATGGCTTCGTAGCCGCTCGTCGCGCCCGCGCAGACCAGCGAGCTGCGCGCGAACCACGGCTGTGAATCGATCTGAAAACCCCGCACGCGCACGAAGCGTTCGCCCGCCACGCGGTTGGCCTGCATGGCCGCCGTGCGCAGGTAGATCTGCCGCCATCCGCCGCCGACGAAATCGATCGTCAGGTCGGGGATGGCTTTTTTGAGCTCCGACGCGTGGCGCGCGATCTTGACGAACTGCATGTACTTGTAGGCGCTGAAGCGGCTGATGCACAGAAGGTGAAACCCCTTTTCCTGCAGCGGCGTCGGATAGAGCAGGTCGCTTGAGATATGGCGGCGGATGCGGCGCGTGGGGATCTTGGGCTCGAGCTTGCGGAGCCCTTCGTAGATCCAATCCTCGTACGTCATCCAGAGCGCGCTCTCGCGTTCGATCGTCGCCAGATCGCGGCCGCGTTTGGCCTTGCCGGTGGGGCTGTCGAAAAAATCCGTCACGATCGGCACCCCGAGCGCGTGCCGCACCGCCATGGCGAGCGGAAACGCCCGCCGCGCGTCCGAAACGAGCACGTCGGGCGCGAACGCGCGCGCGAGGTCGACCGCCTTGCCGCACTCCGCCTGCGGGTATACGTACTGGAGCACATGGACGCCCAAGCGTCGCAGGCGCTCCTGGTAGCCGTGCGGCCCCATCCAGCGCCCGAGGAAGCCCACCGTATGCCCGCGTTTGATCAGCGACGCGGCGAGGTGCAGCTCGTACGAAGCCACGCCGTCGATGATGAACCCTTCGCAGCAGATCAGGATGCGTTTGGGCGACACGCTTTTTTTCGCGCCCTTACGCTTTTTGGGGGCGGGGACGCCCCACGGAGTCGTAGACAAACCCCAGCGCGCACAGCTCCTGCGGGTCGTAGAGGTTGCGACCGTCGACGACCAGCGCGTTTTTCAAACGGCCGCGCATGCGCTCGAAGTCGGGGTTGCGGTACTCGCTCCACTCCGTACAGATCGCGAGCGCGTCCGCGCCGGTGAGCGCCTCGTACGGGTCGTCGAAATAGACCAGCCCGTCGCGCGTTTCGCCAAAAACTTTTTTCGTCTCCTCGACGGCCTGGGGATCGTGCGCGGCGACACTCGCGCCGTCTTCCAACAGGCTCGCGATCAGCACGTGCGAAGGCGCTTCGCGCACGTCGGACGTGCCGGGCTTGAACGACAGCCCCCAGACTGCGATCTTTTTGCCCGCGAGCGAGCCTAAATGTTCGCCGAGCTTTTTGTGGAGCAGCTCCTTCTGCTGGCGGTTGACCGCCTCGACGGCCTGGATCAGCAGCGGGCGGTAGCCGGTCTCGCTCGCGAACATGTCGAGCGCGCGGATGTCCTTGGGGAAGCACGAGCCGCCGTAGCCGCAGCCGGGCATCAGGAACTTGTTGCCGATGCGGCTGTCCGACCCCATGCCGATACGCACTTTTTCCACGTCGGCACCGACGCGCTCGCAGATCGAGGCGACCTCGTTCATGAACGAAATTCGCGTCGCCAGCATGGCGTTCGTGGCGTATTTCGTCATCTCGGACGACAGCACGTCCATGAAGATGAGCTTCTCCTCGGTCAGAAACGAATAGATGCGCCGCAGGACCTGCTTAGCGCGCTCGCGCTCGAGCGCCTGCTCCTCGCCGTCTCCGGCGTCAGTACATGCATGTTCACCAAAAACGGAGATCCCCGCCACCACGCGCTCGGGCTCCATGAAATCCTTCACAGCAGTCCCCTCGCGCAGAAACTCGGGGTTCGAGGCCGCGTAAAACGCAAGGGGCGACGCTCCCTCGCGCTCGCGCTGCTCCTCGATCCAGCGTTTGACTTTGAACGTCGTCCCGACTGGGACAGTCGATTTCACGATCACCATGGCGTGCGGCAGAAGGTGCGGCGCGATCTCGCGCGCGACGGCCTCCACGCCCCCGATGTCCGCGTGCCCCTCCTTGGCCGACGGCGTGCCCACGGCGATAAAAAGCGCCTGCGCCTCGCGC
>JAVBRL010000190.1:0-4975 GCA_031547985.1 Synergistaceae bacterium | reverse complement strand
CGCGCGGTCGGATGCCGCCTTTCCGTCTGGCGTCACCACTGCGATCCGATACGGCGTCGGTTGATTCGACACGGGAGGATCCGGCGGCGACTCGATGCCCAGCAGTGTGTCCGTGGGGAAATACGGGATGGAGAGCGTCTGGTAGACCCAGCGCCCACCCTCTTCCATCACGCCCGCGCGAAACGTCAGGTCCGCCACTGATGGCGGGTCCCACGGGCGCAGCCGCGCGACGACCGAAGCGGTTCCTTGGACATCGAGGGTGCCGTCCGCCACGGGCAATGTCTCGGGGTTGAAATCCTTCTGGGTGTCTCCGAAGGACAAGGCGCGCCAATCCGGATGGGTGAACACCCTAGAGCGCGGAGTCATTTCGAGTTCGTACCGCAGGTTCGCCCCCTCGGTGCCGAAGAAAGTTCTCGCCGCGATCCGCACCGTCGCAGACTCGTCTTTTCGCGACAGGCGCGACTTGTCGGCCTGCAGCGAGATCTCCACGCGCGGAGCCACGAAATCCTCCACGTAGAACGAGACCCCTCCCAAGGTTTTTTCCTCCTGCCCCGGCAGCTGCACAGACGCGAACCACTCGCCCGTGGGGGAGGCCGTCGAAAGTGCCGTTTCGACCTTCGCGGTGCCCTGCGCGGAGAGCATCGCGGAAGTACGTTTCCACTCCCGCCCCTCCGCGGTCATCACCTTCACGACGACGGGGAAGGGCTTCGGGGGGAGCCTGTCCTTGTCGCGCAAAACGATATGGATCGGGACCGTCTCGCCCGGGCGAAAGACGGCGCGCGGCGTGAAGCAAAACGCCTCGTAACCGTTGCCGCTGTAAGGACGCCCGCTCAAATCCACGCCCGCGGAGTCCCACAGGTTCTGGTCGAGCCTCAAAAACGCCGTGTCGTCGCCCAGCGAGGCCATCACCATCTGCGGCTGTTCGTCACCACCCCACTCGGTATCTCGTTTGAGCGAAAAAATCCCCTCTTCGTTGGTAACGCCCTCCCCGACGAGCTGGTTCGCGTACGACCACAGCGTGACGCGCACGCCCTTCATCGGCTTGCCGGTATGCAGGGCATTGATCCAGACCAGAGCTCCGTATGACTCGACTTTCGCGGTGATCCCGATGTCCGTGAGGTTCACGACCGTCGAGGCCTCCGCCCACGCTCCGGAGGTACTGGAGGCACGGATCAGAAACACGCCACGGTTATGTTCTTTAAGGAGTTCCGCGAGGTCGAGCCCTCGGCGGATCGATTCGTTGGGGCCCGAGCGCGTCTTGTACGTTTTTTCCGCGACCTGCCGTGAGAGATCGAGGGGGAAGTCCTGCCACTGGGAACGCATGCCCAGGGGAATGTTGTTCTCGTACAGCTTCCAGGCATATACGCGGACCTCCTCGAGATTGACCATTTCGATCGGCAAAACGGTCCGCGAAGCGGCCGGCGACAGCACTCTGCCGGAAACGGCGAAACGAATCGCCGACGCCTTGTCGGGGAAGACGAACGCGCGCTTCCAGTCGGCGCGCAGCGCCTCGCCATTTGCCGCCGCGGCGGGCAGCCCTTTTTGGAGTGTCAGCGTGACGCGGCTGCGCGGAGCGAACGCTCCCACGACGACAAACCCGTCGTGCGTCGGCTCCAGGCGGAATTTCTGTTCGGGCGAAACGCGGACAAACGACGCGGCCTTCTTGGCGTCGATAGGGGAGGAGGTGCGTACGGTGATACGCCCTTCGTTGAAGTCGGAGATCGCCTCCGAATCGAGGACCTCCATGGTAAGTTTGGGCGCGAGCGCGACGCGGACCTCCTTTTCGAGCCCCAGAGGCCCCGATTCGCTCGTGAGGCCCTTGGCTACCTTCAGGACGATGTCACCTTTGCCGGAATAACGGACGACAGCAGCGACATTCTTGCTCGCCGGCCCGCGGTAGACTCCGTATGGCAGCTCCTCTCCCTGAGGCGTCGTGAACGAGACAAAACCCTTGAGCTTCTGAAACGAGACAGGCAGGGAAAACGACAGATCGAACGTGACCGTGCGCTCGTTCGGGTCGTAATTTTTCTGCGCCGCTCCCAGAAAGGCCAGGGGTGCGGAATGAAACGCAAACGACTGCGGCCCGGCGAGCAAGCGACCGTCACGGTCGGTAAGCGGCGCGAACGCGACCTGATATGACGTCGCCGGTGCGACCCGTCCACCACGCGGACGATAGACAAACACGGACGGGCTTTCCCAGAACCCCTCTCCGGCAAGCGCGGGAACGATCGAGATCGGCAATGCCTGCGGATCGATAACTTTCCCCGGGGCCTGCGCCTGGGCCGATTCACCCGAAAAGACGACGCGGATTTCGACATCCCCTTTCACCTGTCCCTGCGGGGAGAACGACCGGATCGTGAACTCCCGCAAGGCGGACCCCGTCGCCATAGAGACGCAACAAAAGCCCGCTGTGAGCAGGCAGATGAAAAAGGCGAAAAGAGCGAAGCGGGCGGGTGTTTTTTTTACGGACATCGAAACCCCTCCTTATATATAGAAGGAAACGTTTTTACGGAGTACTGAAGGACTAGTCCGCCACGCGCGGCTCCTCGTATTCCGATCCCATGAGGCGCTTCCAATCCACGCTGTCGTCGAGGAGGTTCGGGCACGTCTGGTCGGGGTAAAACCAGTAACGCCCCAGGCCGCGCAGGATCTGCCACCAGTCGTGCACGTCCGGCGGCACGATCTGCCCCTCGGGGCCGATCCGTCGCAGCTCGCGGTAGACGAGGGCCGTCATCTGGTTCGAGTCGAGGCACTCCGTCGTTTTCACGTAGAACTCGATCACATGGAAGTAAGAGGCGTTCGCGATCTGAAAAAGCAGTTCTTGCCACTTGGGGGAGATGCGCGACGTGCGCGCGAGCGAGATCTGTTTTTTGCTGCCGCTGCTTTTGTGGTTGGCGATGAAGAGGATCTTGCGCGCTTCCAGATGTCCGAGTTCGCTGTATTTTTTGATCAGCGCGTCCGCGATCGGTGCGATGCGGTCGTTGACGATCTCGAAATCGAATTCGTGCGCTTTTTTCTCGGCTTTGCCAGGCATGGACGGTTTCCTCCAAACGGGATTTGAGTGAGGCCATTATACTTCACCGGCTTCGGGCGAAAAACGGCTCTTCGAGAAGGATCGAAAATGCTTTCAAAGGTCAGCATTGATCAATTACAAGATACACAGTTTTGTCGCACCTTCTCGCCCGCCGCGCATGCGTTTTTCAATGCTGCGAAGATCCCCAAAAAGCGCACCCTCGCTCGCTTTTTGGGCTTTTCATGGAGCGGCGTCCCGTATTTATGTCAACCACAATTATTTTTCGATAGACAAAGCGCTCCCAAAGGAATACTCTTCTTGCGGAGGGAAACGCCGCCCCACAAAAATTTCCCCTTTCTTTTCTCAAGGAGGCCCCGTCTTATGTACGAAGCACACAAAACCCCTGTCAAAACGATCGCTTCGCCGAAACGAAACGCCCGCCCCCTCGTCCAGGCAGCCCTGTTCGCCGTCTTGGTGGGCGTCGGTGCCCATATTCGTATCCCCACCCCCCTCATGCCGTTTACCCTGCAGACCCCGATCGTCCTCATGGGGGGTATCCTGCTGGGCCCACGCACCGGTGCGCTCGCACTCTCCCTCTACCTGCTGCTCGGCCTGATCGGCTTGCCAGTCTTCACAAGCGGGGGAGGGCTCCAGGCCGTCATGACTCCCACGTTCGGCTTCCTCCTGGGCTTCCCCTTCGCCGCCTGGGTATCCGGACGCGTGAACGAACTCTTAAGAACCAAACACACGGCCCTAAAAGCCGGCGCGCTCGCCGACGGCGCGAGCTACCTCGCCGGCGCGTGCGTCCTCTATACCGCGGGACTCGCCTACCTATGGTTCTACCTTGCCTGGGTGGCGGGAAAGGACGTCGCGTTCGGGCAGCTGCTTAAGATCGGGCTGATCCCCTTCCTCCCGTTCGAATGCCTCAAAGGCGCCGCCGTCGTCGCGCTATGCCGTGTGATTCGCTTGCGCGTGCAAAAAAGGGCGTGAGGCAAGGCAAAGCCTCCAGGGGGCAGCGCCCCCTGGACCCCCGTTCCAGGAGATAAAAGAGCGAGAGGCATTTGATTTTTTTTGACCTTCCATCTCGCAAAACCATAAAAAAGGGCCCCCTCGATAGGGGGCCCTTTTTTATGATGCGGCTGAGTGCGCTTTTTAGCGTCGGCGATCGCGCCGGAAGACCGTCGGGGTGTCGTATTCGTCCGTCGGCGTGTGCGCGAAATAGGTCTCCGGCTGCGTTTCCTCTTGTTGAGGTTTGGCCGGAGTCGCTTGAGGCTTCATCGGCGGTGGGGCGGGTTGTGCCTGGGGCGCCGGTGCGGAGATCGGGCACGCTTGAGGAGTGACTCCCGCCATCGAGCCTCGAGGCTCGCGATCGAGCCCCGTCGCCACGACAACCATCTGGATGCTGTCGTCAGTGCGGGAGTCCTGCACACATCCCCAGACGAACTTCGCATCCGGGTCGCAGTAGTTCTGCAAAATCTCCGCCGCCTCGCTGATCTCGAGCATCCCAATATCCGAACCGCCCGTGATGTTAAACAGCACTCCCTTCGCCCCCTGCATGGAGTACTCCATAAGCGGGCTCTCCAGGGCTTTGAGGAGCGCTTCCTGCGCCCGGTTTTCCCCCCGAGCGACGCCGATTCCCATTACGGCGGAACCCGCCTGCGTCATGACGGACCGAAGGTCCGCGAAATCCACGTTCACAAGCCCAGGGCGCATGACAAGGTCCGTGACCCCTTGCACCGCTTGGCGAAGCACGTCGTCAGCGAGGGCGAACGCATCCACGAGCGACATGTCGGACGACGAAACAGCCAGCAACCGTTCGTTCGGAACGACGATCAGCGCGTCCACGACCTCCTCCAGCCGCTCGATCCCGGTGTCGGCGTTCTGCTGCCGCTTTTTCCCCTCGAACACGAACGGTTTGGTGACGACGGCGACTGTGAGAATTCCCAGGTCTTTCGCCTGTTC
>JAVBRL010000045.1:0-6702 GCA_031547985.1 Synergistaceae bacterium | reverse complement strand
GTACGACCTTATCCTGCTGGACATGCTCATGCCGGTGATGGACGGTTGCGCCGCGACGATCGAAATTCGCGGCAGCGGTAAAGTGGACGCGCAAGAGATAAAAATCATCGCGATGACGGCCAACGTGTTGCAAGAAGATGTCGACCGTGCGCATGTATCCGGCATGAACGGATATATCGCCAAACCGATTGATCTTACGGCGCTCTACGCCAATATGGAGGAGTGGTTATGATAAATGTGAAAAAGCTATGGGAAAAAAAAGAGTACCTCGCGTTTTTCATCGTGATTGCGCTGTTCGTTTTCGTCAGCGTTACGTCCATTTCGTCCATCCGCCTCCTGCAAGGCAACGCCCGTGTCGTCAACTACGTGGGTATCGTGCGGGGGGCCACGCAAAAACTCATCAAAGAGGAGATCATGGGGTGGGATATATCGCAGGGGGACCCGTTGTTCGCGCAAACGTCCGATTGGTATCCCGACGACAAACTGGTCGCGCGCCTCGATTCGATCGTTAACGAACTTTTGACCGGAGTGGGGCCTAACGATCTGGTCGTGCTGCGCGACGAAGCGTACCTTTCGAACATGCGACAGGTGAAGGCGCATTGGACAGCGCTTAAAGAGCTGATCGGAAAAGTACGCGCCGGCGGTGACCCGTCCGAACTGTTCGATTCGAGCCAGGCGTATTTCGAACTGGTCAACAAGACGGTGTTCTCGGCCGAATCGTACTCGGAAGCACAGGTGAACCACATTAATTCCATTTTATTGTTCGTGAACGGAATCTTCATCTTATTAATCGTTTCCGGTTTGATTCTCTATGTGCGTGGTCTTGCCGTGAAGCGGCGTGCCGAGACGCTGAGCAAGATCGCTTATATCGACCCGCTCACGTTCCTGGGTAATCGGGCGAGCTGCGAGCGCCTGATCGAGCGCTTCAAGGCGCCACCTGTGGACGTGAACCTCGCGGTGTTTATGTTCGATATGAACGACCTTAAATTGACGAACGACTTTTTGGGGCACCAGGGCGGTGATAAAGTCATCGCCGCGTTCGCTACCGTACTGAAGGCCGCCGCCAGCAAATACGGATTCGTCGGACGCTTTGGCGGCGACGAATTCCTTGCGCTGTTCGAGGAGGGAACGGAGGCCATGGCGGAGGATTTCGTCCGCATGGTGCGCGAAGGGACGGACGCATACAACGAAAAACAGGAGAACAAGCTCGAGATGATCCACTACGCCGTGGGCTACGTGATTGCAAACCCGCGCAAGCAGGACATCGAAGACATCATCCACGAAGCGGACAACCGCATGTACGCGAACAAACGAAAGCTCAAGGCCGCGAGGCAAAACCCAACGCTGCCGGCGTAGAGGAGGCACTACGCCAGATAGCCATATACGAGAAAGTGTTGGCAAATAAAAACGCTAACGAGGTGGCTAAGTTTGACTGAAGCGGCTTGTTATGGAAAATTCTGTGGATGAACAAAAGAGGGGCTGGATTGAACCTTTTGCTGTGCGCCTTGAATCTCCAGAAGTTCGGGAGCGGCCACCCTGGCCCGCTCGATCAGTGCGTCCAGCGAGCCGCCTTCAAGCACAAGCCCTTCTAAATCCTCGCTGACCGCAATCCAAACGTGTGCTTCATCATCCCATGTTATTTTTATTCTATATGCCTCGGGATTTTCGTTTTTTTCTCTTTTAAGGTTACCGACATGGTCGTTCACTCCCTTCCAAGAAAATTATACACCTCGCGCTGCTGGGGGAAGGACAGTCGTAGCTTTTAAAGCCGAGAATCAAAAAAACCGGCCCTTGGGCCGGTTTTTCGCGTCGTTTTGGTTTATCTTGGTTTGAATCATGGTGCCGGGGACGAGAATTGAACTCGTACGGGTTGCCCCACACGCCCCTCAAACGTGCGTGTCTACCATTTCCACCACCCCGGCACTTATCGCACAACACGGGGAATTATACCCACGCCGGGGGAAACCGTCAATATTTTTCACTGTGAGTAAAAAGGCTCCAGCTTTTCGGAGAACGCCATGAACGTGTCTACCAACACAGGGTCAAAGTGATTTTCTCGCCCTTCGCAAATAAGACGCAAGGAGTCGTCGGCGCCCATGGGATCTTTGTAGGGGCGCTTGGTGCGCAGGGCGTCGTACACGTCGGCGATGGCCATGACGCGTGCGGAAAGCGGGATCTCCAGGCCCTTGATCTTGGAAGGGTAGCCGCTTCCGTCCCATTTTTCGTGATGTCCGAGCACGATCTCCATGGCGGTGCTCAAAAGCTCCGCGGAGTCGAGTTTGACGACGGCTTTTTTGAGCATCTGTGCGCCGCGGACCGTGTGCAGCTTCATCTCCTCGAACTCCTCGGGCGTCAGTTTGCCGGGTTTTAAGAGAATGCCGTCGGGAATCGTGACCTTTCCCAGATCGTGCAGCGGCGCGGCGAGCGCGATGTTACGCGCTTGGTGGGCGGAGATCGCGTATCCTTCGGACTTGCCGCAGGCCTGCGGCAAGTGTTCGAGCAGCAACTCGACACACTTGCGCGTGCGTTCCAGGTGTTGCCCCGTCGTGTTGTCGCGGCAGTCCGTGGCATAGGCAAGGATGTCGATCGTTGCCTCCTGCTGGTAGAGCAGAGCCGCCGTTCGTTCTTCGACGCGGCGTTCCAGGTTCTGCTTGTACGCCTCGAGCTCGAGGTGCAGCTTGATTCTCGTGAGTACGAGCGTCGAGACGACGGGCTTGTGAATGTAATCGACCGCGCCGAGCTCGATGGCGCGTACTTCGTCCGTCGCCTCCTGCACGCCGGAGAGAATGATCACTGGAATGTCGGTGTTTTCGGAGCTCTTGAGGCGCTCTAACACTTCATAGCCGTCCATGTCGGGCATGCGAAGGTCGAGGACGATGAGTGACGGGTTGATCTTGCGCACGCCGTCCAGAGCCTGTTTGCCCGAGGTAACGGCGCTGACGGTGTAGTCCCGGCGCAGGATGCCCTGCAGCAGGGACAGGCTCGACTTGTCGTCGTCGACGATCATGATCCGCTGCTTACGCTCGGGTTTTCCCTCGTGTGCGGACAAAAAAGCCGCCGCGTGCGACGGGCGGGACGACACTGTAGAGCGGGGACGGCTACGCATGAGAGACACCTTCGACGAAGCTTGTCATGAGACGTCCTCCAATTTTTCTCAGATGATTACATGTGAGGATCGTATTGTATCATATGTAATCAAATAGTAAAGCATGCCTCGCAAAAAAGACGCGACACCGGCTGATCGACCGGATGCGAGTGATAAAATCGACAAAGGAAATTTTTTCTTAAAGGGAGCGCGTCGCGATGGACGAGGCGGACAAGCCAAACAAAGCAAAACATCACCCGACGCGCAAGCAGATGCGGACGCTCATGGGCGGAAATCTGCGCGCGTTTTTAGTTGTGTTGCTCGTGGGGGTGGTCTTTTTCGTCGTCTTCGCGCGCTATGCCAAAACGCAGACGCCCGTGCCCGAAGCGCCGCGCCCCGGGGCGCCCGTTTACGGTTCGACGCTCCGCTGGCACAGCACGTCGAACCCGCCGATGATCGATCCGCACTTCACGACGGACGATCTTTCCACGCGGATCAGCTCGCTTCTTTTCGAAACGCTCGCCGTGCCGAGCGAAGACGGGCAGGAAATTTTGCCGTTGCTCGCCGAGAGCTGGAGCGTTTCGCATGACGGGCTCGTGTGGGTCTTCAAACTGCGCCACGGGGTGCGCTTTCACAACGGGCGCGAGGTGACGGCGGACGATTGGGTGTGGTCGTTCGAGCGTATGATCCGCGACAACTCGCCGCGCGCGTATTTCCTCGACATGGTCGCGGGGTACGACGCGATGGCCGAGGGACACGCCGAACACTGGGCGGGCGTGCGGGCGAAGTCGCCTTACGAGCTTGAATTCACGCTGTCGTATCCGTTCGCGCCCTTTCTGAGCGTGCTGACCTATCACACGTTTTCCGTGTTGCCGCGTGAAGAGGTGGAACGCTGGGGCAAGGCATTCAACTTCCACCCTGTGGGGACGGGGCCTTTTTCGTTCGGCGAGTGGAAGCAGGACCAGTTCGTGTCGCTTCCCCGCAATCCCGACTACTGGGGCCGCGACGAGAAAGGGAATCAACTTCCGTACCTCGACGCGTTCGAGCTCGTGATCATTCCGGACTCCTCGGTGGCGTACGAGGAGTTCAAACAGGGCAACCTCGACGTGCTGTCGCTCGTGCCCAACCAGATCCACATCGACGCGCGCAAGCGCTTCCCCGAGCGCGTGATGGAGTGGGCCGTGCCGGTCGTCTCCTATTTTGGCTTCAACATGCAACGGCCGCCTTTCGCGAACAACGAGAAGCTGCGACAGGCGTTCAACTACGCTCTCAATCGTCCGCTGATCAGCGAGGTGATCATGAACGGGCGCGGCATCCCCGCGAGTGGCGTGATCCCGCCGGGGATTCTGGGCTACGATCCCGACCTCGTGGGGTACCCTTACGACAAGGAAAAAGCACGTGCGCTGCTGGTCGAGGCGGGTTATCCGAACGGCTTTGAATGCACGCTGCAGGTGAACGCCAACGTGATCGTGGAGCGCCTTTCCGAGGCTGTGCAGGCGCAGCTCGCCGACTGCGGCATCACGATCAAGCTACGTGTCGTGGACTGGGGCGTGCATATCGACACGCTCGACCGCGGCGAGGCGGATTTTTTCCGCATGGCATGGATTGCGGACTATCCCGACCCCGACAATTTCCTCTACGTGAACCTGCATTCCGCCAACGCCGGCGCCAAAGGAAATTACGCGTTTTACTCCAATCCGCAGGTCGACAAGCTGCTCGACGCCGGGCGCCGCGAGACTGATCCCGCCAAGCGGGTGGAGCTTTACCGTGAGGCGCAGCGGATCGTCGTGGCCGAAGCGCCGTGGCTCTTTTTGTTCTACGGAAACGCCGTGCTGCTGCACGGCCCGCGGATCGAAGGGCTTGCGCCCTCGCAGGGAGGCCCCAATATGTGCGACTTGAGAGGGGTGTGGACGTGGTAAAGCACATCCTGCGCAAACTGCTTTATGCCATTCCCGTCGTGTGGGGCGTCGTGACGGTCGTCTTCGTGCTGATGGTCGTCGTGCCGGGCGACCCGGCGCGGATCATGGCAGGACAGCGCGGTGATGCCCAGACCGTGGCCCGCATCCGCGCGGACCTGGGGCTCGATCTGCCGATCGGCACGCAGTATCTGCGTTTCTGGCAAGGGCTTTTGAAAGGCGACCTGGGGATGAGCTACCGCAACAATATGCCGGTGGCGAAGGCCATCGCCGAGCGCTTCGGCAACACATTTCGCCTGGCGTTCTGGGCGCTTGTGTTTTCGGCCGTGCTGGGCATATCGGTGGGGGTGGCGAGCGCCGTGCGGCAAAACAGCACGTTCGACTACGGGACGATGTTCCTTGCCGTGGGGGGCGTGAGCGCGCCGGTCTTCTGGGTGGGGTTGATGCTGCTTTTGATCTTTTCGTACGGGCTCGAATGGTTTCCCGGCGTGGGGATGGGAGGCGGGAAAATTTCGTATCTCATCCTTCCTGTACTGACGCTCGGTGTGCGCCCTGCCGCCATGACGGCGCGGCTCACGCGTTCGTGCATGCTCGAGGTGCTCACGCAGGACTACATCCGCACTGCGCGCTCCAAAGGGCTCGTGGAGCGCATCGTCGTGTTCAAACACGCGCTGCGAAACGCGCTGATTCCCGTGGTGACGGTCGTGGGAGCGCAGGTGGCGGAGCTGCTTTCCGGCGCGGTGCTCACGGAGACGATCTTTGCGTGGCCGGGGCTCGGTCGTCTGATGGTCGAGGCGCTGATCAACCGCGATTTTCCCATGATCCGAGGAACGGTGATCGTGATGGCGCTGCTTTTTTTGGTGGCGAACCTGCTGGTGGACGTTGCCTACGCCGTGATCGATCCGCGCGTGCGCTATGAATAACGACGATCGCTGGCTGCGTTTCAAGCGCAACAAGTTGGGTGTGGCGGGGCTTTTCATGGTGCTGTCGATCTTCGCCTGCGCGCTCGCCGCACCGCTGTTATCCCCATACGATCCTTTGCTGCAGTCGGTCTGGAGCAAGGGGATTGAGGCCAGCCTCGCGCCTCCGTCGCTCGCACACCCGATGGGGACGGACATTTTCGGGCGCGATATCCTAAGCCGTGTGCTGTACGGCTCGCGCATCTCGCTGCAGGTGGCGTTTTGGGCCACGCTCGTCACGCTGCTCGTGGGCGTGCCGTTGGGGGCGTTTGCGGGCTATTGCGGCGGGTGGGTCGACGACTTGATCTCGTGGGTCGTCAACGTCGTCTTCGCCTTTCCGTTCATGCTCTTCGTGCTGGCTGTGATCGCCGTCTTCAAAAACCCAGGCCTGACGCTGATCTACATCTCCATCGGCGCGGTGAACTGGGTGACGATCTGTCGTGTGGCGCGCGCGCAGTTCATCGCACTTCGCGATACGGAGTACGTTCAGGCCGCCCGCGCGCTAGGGCTCCCCTTGAGACGCATTCTGTTTCGGCATATTCTGCCGAACGCGGTCGCGCCGTTGCTCGTGCAGGCGACGCTCGGCATGGGGGCGATCATCATGCTCGAGTCGGGGCTTGCATTTTTGGGCTTCGGCGCGCAACCGCCGACGCCGAGCTGGGGACTGATGATCTCGGAGGGGCAGATGTACTTGCCCTTGGGGCAGTGGTGGTGCTCGATCTTTCCGGGGCTCGCGATCGTC
>JAVBRL010000025.1:0-13706 GCA_031547985.1 Synergistaceae bacterium | reverse complement strand
GTACGACTGGAAGAAGGACAGCGAGTATTATGGCAAACCGCTCGTCCGCCCGACGGCGCTCGCGAAGGTTTGCGGCGTTGCGGACTACGGCGACGACCAGGAGTTGAAGATGCCGCCGAACAGCTATCACGCGGTCATGGTTCAGCCGAAGATCACGCACCACGCGAACATCAAAAAAATCGACATCAGCGAAGCCGAAAAAATGCCTGGCGTCGCGAAGGTCATCCTGGCCAAGGACCTGATCGCGGCCGGAGGCACGAACGTCATGGCCGAAGGGCAGTTCCACGAGCGCACGACCGTCATGACCCCCTCGCGCAAAGTGCTGTGCGACGAAAAAATTTATCGCTGGGGCGACCCGGTGGGCATCGTCGTGGCCGACACGAAAGAGCACGCGCGCGCGGCCGCCGCGAAAGTGAAAGTGGAGATCGAGCAGCTGCCGGAATATCTGAACTACCTCGAAGCGGTGATGCCGGGTGCGATGTGCATCCATGCCGATACGAACAACATTTTCTGCCATCAGCCCGTTTTGAAAGGCGTCGGCCTCGAAGACGCCTCCAAGGTGGCCGAGTTGATCGACTCCTCGGCACACAGCGTCGGTGGGAGTTTTTATTCCAGCCGCGAGCCGCACCTTTCCATCGAAGGCGACCCCGTGCAGGCTTATTGGGACGAGGACGGCATGCTCACGTTCCAGTGCAAGTCGCAGGGCGTCTACTCCTCGATGGGTCGCATCGGCAACTCGCTGGGCGTTCCCAAGGACAAGATGCGCGTGATCATGAACCCGACCGGCGCCAGTTTCGGCTGGTCGACGAACGCGGGCGACCTGTGCGTGGCGGGTGCCGCGGCCGTCGTCATGAAAGCGCCGGTGGCTCTTTCCATGAGCTACGAGGAGCACCAACATTTCTCCGGCAAGCGTTGCCCATGCCACAGCAA
Organism: Synergistaceae bacterium; assembly: GCA_031547985.1. GTDB lineage: Bacteria > Synergistota > Synergistia > Synergistales > Synergistaceae > JAVBRL01. Next base: position 12,776 of record JAVBRL010000025.1, on the reverse strand, counting down.
CGGGCGCGCGGCCTGCGACGCCGACGGCAAGCTCACGGCGGTCGAGTTCGATTTCGGTATGGACCACGGAGCTTACTCCTGGGGCGGCGACGACGTGCTCACGAAACAGCCGCGCTTCGCCTTTTTCCCCTACTACGTTCCGAACGTGGCGGGTCTGGGTCGCATCGCCAACACGAACCACAACTTCGGGACCGCGTATCGCAGCTACGGCTCGCCGCAGGCCTACACGCTCTCGGAGGCGTTGATGGACATGCTGGCGGAAAAGGCAGGCATCGATCCGTTCGAGTTCCGCTGGAAGAACATCGCCCGCGAAGGGCAGGACAACGTCAATAGCTATCCCTTCCGCCAATACCCGATGGAAGAGATGATGAAGATCATGAAGCCGATCTACGAAAAGGCCGTGGCGGAGGCCAAGGTGGCTTCGACGCCCGAACTGCGCCGCGGAGTCGGCCTCTCCTGGGGCGGTTTCAACGTCACCGAAGGCGGAACGGACAGCGCCGGGGCGGCGATCGAACTCAACCCCGACGGCACGTTCACGAAGTACGACACCTATCAGGAGCTGGGACAAGGCGGCGACATCGGTTCCCTGATGGTGACGCTCGAGGCGTTGAAGCCGCTCGGCGTGACGCCCGACAAGATACGGCTCGTGCAAAACGACACGAAAATCTGCCCCGACTCCGGAATGTCCGGCGCGAGCCGCACGCACTACATGAGTGGACACGCGACGATTATCGCCGCGGAGAAGCTCATCAACGCGATGCGCAAACCCGACGGCACGTACCGTACCTATGACGAGATGAAAGCCGCAGGGCTTGAGACGAAGTATTTCGGCAAATTCTCGAACACGACCGTGGAAGGGCTTTGCCGCCTCGATCCGAACACGGGCATCGGCGACCCGACGCCGGCGTACACGTACTGCCTCAACCTGGCCGAGGTGGAAGTGGACACCAAGACCGGCAAAGCGCGCTGCATTCGCTTCACGTGCGTCGACGACGTGGGCAAGGTCGGAAATATCCAGGCCGTCAACGGCCAGGCTTACGGCGGCATCTCGCACTGCATCGGATTTGCGCTCTCCGAGATCTACGAGGACGTTAAAAAACACAACAACATCGCGTCGTGCGGCGTGCCCTACATCAAGGACATCCCGGACGACATCGACGTGATCCACTACGAACGTCCCGACGAGTGCGGCCCGTTCGGCAGCTCCGGCGCCTCCGAGGCCTTTCAGAGTTCCGGACATATGGCTGTTTTGAACGCGATTAACAACGCGTGCGGCGTTCGCATCTACGAGATGCCGGCCACGCCGGACAAGATCAAGGCGGGCCTCGAGATCGTTGCCAAGGGCGGCAAAGTGGAGCCCCCGAAGAAGTACTTCCTCGGGTCGGACCTCTACGAGGAGCTCGAGAACATCAAGGCGAATCCCGTCAAGTTCGGCGGCGACGATTTCTTCATTCCGCTCGGCGACGCGGGCGCCGAAAGGTTCTTCTAGGTTTTTTCAAAGCCGCACGCGCGGATCGGGCGCTTTACACAGGCCCGGTCCGCGCGTGTTGCGGCGATCGACGCCATGCGTTACGACTCCATCGATCAAGCGAAAGCGCATATCAAGACCTGTCTGCAGGACGAGCCGGCTTACTGCGCGGCGGCGTGTCCGTTCGATTTCGACGTCCGCGATTTTATCGCCAAGTTGTCGGGGGGACGTTTTAACGCCGCGTATCGTACCTACGCCAACGCTGTGGCGTTTCCTGGCATCGTTTCGGCTCTGTGCGACCAGCCATGCCGCGGCGCCTGCCCGCGAGGTCGCACGGACGCGTCGATCGAACTGCGCATGCTGGAATCCGCCACGTGCGCGTTCGCGAGCAGCACTCAACCCAACAGCTACAACTTACCCCTTAAAGAAGCGGCCGTCGCGGTCGTCGGTGCCGGCATCAGCGGCCTGGCCTGCGCGCTTCGCCTCTGCAACCGCAAATACCGCGTCGTCGTCTTCGAACGTTCCGCGACGTGGGGAGGGCATCTGCGCGAGCTGCTGCCGGCGGAACCGCTCGACGGAGAAATAAAAAAGCAGTTCGCCGAAGAATCCTGCGATTTTCGCTTCGGAAAAGAGATCAAAGACCCCCTGAAACTCCTGAATGAAAATTTTGCGGCCGTCTATGTGGCGACGGGACGAGGGGGCACGGGCGAAGCGTGCGAGGCGCGGGGAGTCTTTCGTGGCGGGTCGCTCTGCGGCGCGACCTCGATGCAGGCGATGGCGCAGGGACTTGCGGCGGCAAATGATATCGAAGGATGGATCAAGACGCGGGCGCCGCAAAAAAAAGCGCGCGCGGCGTGCCCCCAATACCCGCTCGCTCCGTTGAACGAGATCGAAAAAAAGGATCGGATCGATCCGGCGAACGGCGTTACTTATTCCAAAGAAGAAGCGATTGCGGAGGCGAAACGCTGCTTGCGTTGTCGCTGCGACGCGTGCGTGCGGCACTGCCGTTTTTTGAGCTATTTCGAGAAATTTCCCAAGCGCGTCGAAGACGAGGTCGAAGTGACCGTCCACCCGGGAACGCTCGACGGCAACGGAACGGTGGCGACGCGCCTCATTTCGACGTGCAACCAGTGCGGGCTATGTGCCGAGGTCTGCCCGCTTTCCATCGACACGGGCGATTTTTTGCGCCTGTCGCACGAGGCGATGCGGGCCAAAGACGCGATGCCGTGGGCGTTTCACGAGTTTTTTCTGCGCGACATGACGTGCGCGAACGGTGAAGACGCAGCATTTACGAGCCCTGGCCGCTGCGCGCACGTTTTTTATCCGGGGTGTCAACTGGGAGCTTCGTCGCCCGAATACGTGCTGGCGCCGTTTCGTTTTTTAAAACAAAAGCTGCCTGACGTGGGGCTGATGCTGGGGTGTTGCGGCGCTCCGGCCGTCTGGGCGGGGGACATCGAGCTGCAGACGTGGGCGTTTGAAAAAATCCGCGCGGAATGGGACCGCATGGGCAAGCCGGTTTTCGTGCTTGCCTGTCCGGCGTGCCAGGAGATGTTTCGGCGCTATTTGCCGGAAATCAGCATCGTTTCGCTTTATGAAAAGCTGGCGGAATTGGAATGTCGCCCGCAAGGCGAGCGAGCGAAACATACCGAACAGGCCCAAAATTTTCATGTGAGTGTGTTCGACCCCTGCATGGCCCGCCACGATACGGCGGCGCAAGATGCGGTGCGCAATTTCGCTCGCGCTGCCGGGTACACGCTCGAACCGCTCTTTTACGAAGGACAATACAGCCAGTGCTGTTCGTGGGGAGGGCAGATCGCCCGCACGAACCCACCGTACGCGCGCTGGCTCACCGGTGAGCGCACGACGGAAAACGACCTTCCGTACGTGTGCTACTGCAGCAACTGCCGCGATATTTTCGCGGCGCGCGAAAAGCCCGCGCGGCACGTTTTGGACGTGCTGTTCGACATCCACGACTGGAACCGCCCCGCGCCCGCGCTCGAACGGCGCCTTGAAAACCGTTCTGCCGTGAAAGTCGAAGCGATCCGGGAGCATTGGCCGGACCGGGCGGACGAGTTGCCACAAAAAAGACGCGTGGCACGGATCGCGCTTTCGGATGTACTGGCCGAAAAGCTCGATCACGACTACCTGCTTTTGGACGACGTGCGTGCCGTGATCGACGCGGCGGAATCCGGCGGCCGCAAAATTCGCGATCCGCAGCGCAAGAGCTTCATGGCGCACGCGATGGTGGGGCGCCTTACGGTCTGGGTCGAGTATCGCGTGCGGGATGAAGGGTACGAGCTCTTAAACGCCTATGCCCACCGAATGCGGATCGAAGAGGAGGGACCTCATGGCGGATAGCGCTTGCAACGATGAAAATCGGTTGATCTGCGAACCGTGTGGTCTCGAGCTCGCGCCGCGAAAAACGTATTTCACGTATCTGGGGCACGCGTTCAACGCGGAAATGCTCTGTTGTCCCGGGTGCGGGCAGGTGTATATCCCCGAGGACCTCGTGAGGGGGCGCATCCATCAGGTGGAGACGACTTTGGAGGATAAATAAAAGACCAGCCAGTCGGGCAGGGGGCGATGCCATGTTGACGAAAGAGCGGGTGATCGAGGATTTCAAGGGGAAGATCCACTGCTCCCAAATCGTTCTTGGGGAGGTTGCGGAGGAGTTGGGCTACGACCGTGAAGACGCCCTTCGCATCGGTTCGCCGTTTGGCGGCGGGATGTTCTGCGGCGAGACGTGCGGCGCCGTCCTGGGAGCCTTGATCGCCATCGGCATGAAATACGGCAACAGCGAACGCGGCAACAAGAAACAGGACGCGATCTGCATCAAAAAGGTCCGCGCATTCCAAGAAAAATTCAAGGAACGCCACGGTTCGACGGCTTGCAAGGAGCTTTTGGGGTACGATTTTTCGGATCCCGAACAGGTAAAGGAAGCCTTTGCCTCCGGCAAGGTTTTCGAGCTTTGCCCGGTCCTCGTGATGGATGCCGTCGAAATTTTAAACGACGTCCTGTCGGATGATGCGGAGTGATGGAAGAAATCGTTGGCCGAACGCGAAGTATCTGCCCTGTGTGCGGCCGCCAAGTGCCGGCCAGGCGTGTGAAGCATGGAAATGAGATTCATCTTCGCAAAGCGTGCCCGGATCACGGGGATTTTTCGGCCGTCGTCTGGCGGGGAAAACGAAGCTTCGACTTGTGGCGCGGGTGGATGCCGGAGGTCGAAGAGGGGGAAAACCGTGGCTGCCCCGATGCGTGCGGTCTCTGCGGGGAGCATCGGCAGGACACGTGTTGCGTTCTGTACGAGGTAACGGAGCGCTGCAATCTGAACTGTGCTTTTTGTTTTGCGAACGGTGGCGCCGAGCGCGCGGAAAGCATTCGCCTGCAGACGGTGTGTTCGGATATCTCCGCGCTCGCAAAACTCGGCGAGACGCTTTTGCAGCTTTCGGGGGGCGAGCCGACGTTGCGCGATGATCTGCCGCGGATTGTGGCGTATGCCAAGGCGGCGGGGTGTAAATATGTGCAGCTCAACACGAACGGCCTGCGGCTTGCCGATGACGAAAGCTATCTCGCCGAGTTGGCGGAAGCCGGCCTTTCTTTTGTCTTTATGCAATTTGACGGGACGGATGAGGCGATTCACGTTCAGCTTCGCGGCGAGCCGTTGCTTGAACGCAAGCTGCGCGCCGTTCGAAATTGCGACCGGTACGGCGTCGGTGTGACGCTTGTGCCGACGCTCGTACCCGGTGTCAACACGAACGACGTCGGAAACCTCATTAAACTCGCCGTATCGCTTTCTCCGGCGGTGCGGGGTGTCCATTTTCAGCCGGTGTCGTATTTCGGTCGCTATCCTGAGCCGCCCGGCGATGACGATCGTTATACGCTCGACGAACTCTTGGCGGCCGTTGTGGAACAGACCGCTGGGCTGATCGACGAAGAGCATCTGGTGCCTTCTCACTGCGACCATCCGCTTTGCGGTTTTCATGCGTCGTTTATCGTCGAATCGGATGGAAGCTTGACGCCGCTTTCACGCAACGACAACGAGGCGTGTTGCTGCACGACGAGCGCGGATCAAAATCGCGAGTACATCGCCCGTCGCTGGCAACGTCGCGGAGAAAAGGAAAATAAAAATGCATGGGGTGAAGGGGGCGACGCCCCCTTCCGGGGTTTGGGGCGGAGCCCCGAAGACCTTCCCGACGACGACTTTTCGCGATTTTTGCGGCGCGCCGCCACGAACGCGTTCACGGTGACTGCGATGGCGTTTCAGGACGCCGAGACGCTCGACATCGAGCGCCTTCGGCGTTGCAGTTTGCATGTTTACGCAAACGGGCGTCTCGTGCCGTTTTGCGCGCGTTACCTGACGCTTCGAAAGGCGATCCGATGAACGCGCTGCGCCCCGGAGGCCTCGAACTGACGGTGCGCGCGCTGTCGTTTTGCGAACCCGACATTGTCACGCGCGTTTTGGACGTCGGCTGCGGCCGAGGGGAAAGCCTCGCGTTCATTCGCGAACGATACGGCTGCAACGTCTTCGGAGTGGAGCGAAATTTCGCGTTTTGCGAACAGGCACGCGTGCAGTACCCTGAGATCCCGATTTTTTTCGCAGACGCGGAAGTTCTTCCTTTCGGCGACGCGTCTTTTGATCTTGTGTTGGCGGAGTGCGCGCTTTCCGTTTTCGATTGCCCAGAATCGGCGCTGGCGGAAATTGGACGCGTTCTGGCGCCCGAGGGTGTGCTGCTCGCGACCGATGTCGTGGTGCGCGACAGATCGCCCCGCGTCTCGCCTGGCAAAACGGGAGAATTGCTTAGCAATCTCTACACGTGCGAGGAGTTTGCGGCACTTGCCGAACGATCCGGTTTCGCGCTTGAAATTTGGGAAGACCACAGCGGGTGCCTCGCGCAGATGTTCGGGCAGATTATTTTGGATCAGGGGCCCGAAAAAGCACGTGAACTCTTGGGCCTTGAGGACCGCGCTCTCGAAGTATCGGATATTGGCTATGCGTTGTTCGTCCTTCGCAAGGAGGTGTTTCCGTGAGTCGCGTGAGCTCGCTGTCTCTCGATCGATGGATTGGAAGTTGCCTCGGCATTACGGGCCTCCCCTGCCAGGCGGATGTCGAACGCTATCAGATGACTCGCTTGCGCGAGTGCCTGGATTACGCGCGCCGCCGCAGCCGCTTTTACCGCGAGCGGTATGCGGGCGTCGAAATTGAGAGTTTACGTGGCCCGAAAGACCTGGAGCGCTTGCCGTTTCTTTGTGCCGAGGATATCCGCCTGCATGGTGACGCGATGCTCTGCGTCCCCGCGAGCCAAGTCGAGCGCGTCGTGAGCCTCGCTTCCTCCGGGAGTATGGGGCCGCCCAAACGGCTCTGTTTTTCCGAGCACGACCTCGCCGCAACGATCGATTTTTTCGCGCGCGGCATGGCGACGATCAGCGCGCCGGGCGAGCGCGTGCTGATCTGCATGAACGGTTCGACTCCCGACAGCGTGGGCGATCTGTTGCGACGGGGCCTTGAGCGTATCGGTGTGGTCGCTTGTTCCTATGGGGAAATTCGTGACGTGCGGGACGCGGCGAAGTACGCGAAGTCGGTGGATCCCCATTGCATCGTCGGTATCCCCGGCCAGGTCCTGTCGCTGGCCGAGGCGGCGCCTTCGCTTGCCGTGCGCAATGTGTTGCTTTCGGCCGACAATGTTCCCGACCTCTTGCGGCGACGCGTCACCGATATATGGGGGTGCGAGATCTACGCCCACTGGGGCATGGTGGAAACGGGGCTCGGCGGTGGCGTCGAGTGCGCCGCGCGCGACGGATATCACCTGCGCCATCCGGATTTGTTGATCGAGATCGTCGACCCTGAAACTGGGCGAATACTGGCAGACGGGGAACGCGGCGAAATCGTGGTGACGACGCTCGCGCGGGAGGCAATGCCGCTTTTTCGCTATCGCACGGGCGACCTCTCCTATTTGATCGGCGAACCATGCCGTTGCGGCAGCGTTTTAAAACGCCTCGGCCCCGTGTGGGGACATTATAAAATGGAGGTGAAACCGTGAAAATTTCCGTGGCGACTTCAGGCCGGGAAGCCGACGCGCCGATTCCGGCGGGTCTGGCCGACGCATCACATCTTTTCATCGTAGATGTCGAGAAATTCGAGGTGGTTCGCATTCTTGCCGGCGCGGTGGAAAAGCGTGACCTTGCCTTTGCCGAATGGACCGTCGAAGCCGATTGCGAGGCCATTATTTGCGGTGAGATCGAACGAGATGCCTTCGAGTGTTTGGCCAGGGCTTGTGTCAGCCGTTATTTGGGGTCGGGAGAGACGGCGTCGCGCGCGATTCGCTTGATGAACGCGTATCAATTGCCTTTGATCCGAGAGTACAAGGGCGGCCCGGGGTGTCCGGGCGAGCATGGGGATGGAGAGTGTCACGAGCACTCCGAAGAGGGGGAGTGCTGCGGGAGCTAAGAGGCGTAAAAGTGAGGTTGCGACCGAATAGAAGAGAGCAGACTTGGGGCCGACGGAGTCCTTAGGAAACGATGTGAGGAGGTAGAAAGGTGAACGTACAAAATGTACCTAACGTACAGAAAATCGTCTTGAATATCAATGGAGTGGAAAGAGCTGTGCTTTGCGATCTGGACAAGGACTCCTTGGCCGATGTGGTTCGCCGTATCGGACTCACGGGGACTAAGGTCGGCTGCGGGGCCGGCCAGTGTGGGGCGTGTTCCGTGCTCCTGGACGGCAAGGTCGTGCGGGCGTGTGTGAAAAAAATGGCATCGGTTCCCGAGCATTCCGGGGTAGATACGATCGAGGGGATCGGAACGGCGGAGAAACTGCATCCGCTTCAGCAGGCGTTTATCACCTGCGGCAGCGTGCAGTGCGGTTTTTGTTCCCCGGGTTTTATCATGTCTGCGGTGGCTCTTTTGAACGAAAATCCCAGCCCCACGCGCCAACAGGTCCGCGACTGGTTCACGCAACACCTTAACATCTGCCGTTGCACGGGGTACAAGCCGATCGTCGATGCGGTGATGATGGCGGCGGAGGTTTTGCGCGGCGAAAAAACGATGGAGGACATCACGTTCAAAATGCCTGCGGACGGGCGGATCTATGGAACGCACTACCCGAAGCCGGTCGCGTTGTCGCGAGTGTTGGGCACCAGCGACTTCGGCGACGACTTGGGGATGAAGATGCCTTCAGGGTCGTTGCACCTCGCTGTCGTCATGGCGAAGGTACATCATGCGAACATCAAGAAGATCGATTTCTCCGAGGCCGAAAAGATGCCCGGTGTGGTCAAGGTAGTCACGGCCAAAGACGTCAAGGGGACGAACCGGCTTTTCGCGCCTCAGGGTATGGTGCGTAAATACGCCGACGGGCGCGAACGTCCCATTATTTGCGATAAAAAAGTGCATCGCTACGGAGATGTCGTCGCCGTGGTCGCGGCGGCGACGCGAGCACAGGCACGAGATGCAGCTGCGCGTGTCAAGGTGGACTACGAAGAACTGCCGGCCTATTTAAATTATATGGATGCTGTGGCACCCGATGCGATGCAGATTCACGAGGGAACGCCCAATCTTTACCTGGAGCAGCCGGTGCTCAAAGGTGAAGATGCCGGAAAGATCATCGACTCGGCCAAGTATGTGGCCGCAGGAAGTTTCAGCACGACGCGCGAGCCGCATCTCCCCATCGAGCCGGATACGGTGCAGGCGTACCCGACGGCCGAGGGAGTGGCCATTCATTGCAAAAGCCAGTTTTTGTACGGTAACGCGGCGTGTATGGCCGATGCGATCGGCGTACCCAAGGAAAAAATCCGCATGATCCTGAATCCGGCCGGAGGCAGCTTCGGCTATAGCATGTCGCCCGCTCCCTACGCGCTTGCGGCCGCATGTGCACTGGATCTGGGTGTGCCCGTTTCGCTCGTGTTCAGCTACCCCGAACATCAGCATTTCACGGGCAAGCGGTCTCCCGCATTCTCGAACGTGCGCCTGGCGTGCGACGAGAATGGTAAATTCGTTGCCATGGATTACCTTGCGGGTGTCGACCACGGCGCTTACAGCGATCTCGCCGGGGCGCTCACGTCGAAAGTCTCGCGCTTTTTCGGCTATCCGTACCAGGTGCCGAACATTCGAGGGCTCGTGCAGACCTGTTTTTCCAATCACAACCACGGGGTAGCCTATCGTGCGTTTGGCTCTCCGCAGGCATACATGGCGAGTGAGCAGATTGTCGACATGCTGGCCGAGAAGATCGGTATGGACCCGTTCGAGCTACGCTATATCAATGTCGCACAAGAGGGGGACCTGTGCACGAATTCCGTCCCCTATCGCTGGTACCCCATGAAGAGCATGATGGATGTCCTGCGTCCGCATTACGAAGCGGCGGTAGCGCGTGCCAAAAAAGAAGGTACTCCCGAGAAACGTCGGGGCGTGGGGATCGCATGGGGTGGTTATCATGTGGGAAAATCTCCCGATCATTCCGAAGTGGATCTCGAATTGAATCCTGACGGAACGGTCACGCACTACAACACATGGCAGGAAGTAGGGCAGGGGGGCGATATTGGCGCGTTAATCCACGCGCACGAGGCGTTGCGTCCTTTGAACCTGAAGCCGGAGCAGATCAAGCTCGTCCAAAACGACACCGGCCTCTGCCCCGACACGGGGTCGTCGTCGGGAAGTCGTTCGCATCATGTCGCGGGCATGGCGACGATCGACGCCGCCGAAAAGCTGCTTGGTGCCATGCGAAAGCCGGACGGCATGTATCGCACGTACGAGGAGATGAAGGCCGAAGGGATCCCCACGCGGCACCGCGGGATCTACGACAGCAAATGGCCCGATCTCGATCCCGACACGGGGCACGGGTACGGCGCCATGGGGCAGAATTACTGCCTGTACCTCGCGGAAGTCGAGGTTGAAGTCGCGACGGGCAAGACGAATGTGCTGCGAGTGACGATCATTTCCGACATCGGAAAAGTGGGGAGCTATCAAGCGGTCTTGGGGCAGATCTGGGGCGGCTTCTCACATTCCGTCGGTTTCGCGCTGAGCGAGGACTACGACGATGTGGTCAAGCACGCCACGATGATCGGAGCGGGCATACCGAAGTGCAACGACATTCCGGACGACTTCGAGGTCATCTTCCATGACTCCGTCCACCCCGACGGGCCGCATGGATCCACGGGCTGCTCGGAGGCTTTCCAGAGCTCAGGGCACGCCGCGATCTTAAACGCTATCGCGAACGCGACGGGCGTTCGGATCCACACACTGCCCGCTACGCCGGAAAAAGTAAAAGCCGCGATCGAGGCGAAAGCGGCAGGCGCGAAAGTGGAACAAAAGCCCTGGAACTTGCACTGTTCGCTGTATGAGCGCCTTGCGTACCTGAAGGAAAATCCGGTGAATAAAAAGTAGCTTTCGAATCTTTGTTCGAATCGTAGCGAAAGAATCGGGTGGTTGCGTTTTCTGCGCAGCTGCCCGATTTTTATTGAAGCAAAAAGCTTAAATCGATGCGCGTCAAGGCTCCGTAGGGTTGCGAGATCCGAAGGGCGTCTTCGGGGGGCAGTGCGAGAACGTAGGCCAGGATCGCCTGGTTCACCGAGTGGTGTGCGACCAGAAGCGTCGCTTCGTGGTGCCTCGCGGTTTCGCACAGAAGCAAAAAAGCGGGCAACACGCGGTTCGCGAGATCGCTCAGGCTTTCGCCCCCCGGCGGCGGAGTGGAAAAAAAATTTTCCCCGCGTCGTCGCCACGCATCGGCGTCGTGTTCGCGTACCCAGGATTTTTCCTTTCCCTCCCATGTCCCGAGCGAAATTTCTTTGAACGCGTCGAGTGTGATCAGCGGGCAGGCCGTGCGATGTTCCGAAAGGATCAAACGAGCCGTTTCGCGGCAGCGTGCAAGCGGGCTTGTCCAGACAATCGTGATCGGTTTGCGGGCGAGCTCGCGCTGCAGTGAACGCGCTTGGTATCTTCCGGTTTCGGAAAGAGGAACGTCCGTTTGTCCCACGAAGATGTGCGCCGCGTCGATGTGTCCGTGCCGCACGAGATAGAGGGCCGGTGGCATGCGTTATGTTCCTTTGATGTTTTCTTGCGCTTTTTGAATGCGTTTTCCGGCTACGGCGAGGTCCGCGGGTGTGTCGATGTCGAAGAGAATGCCGTCGTCGGCGACGGAAACGCAAACGATGGGCCCCTCTTGCGGCGGCGTGCCTGAGCGCAAGCGCGCCGCGTCTTCCTGGGAAAGCAGGGAAGCCATGTATCCTCGAAAACCCTCGCCGCCGGTCCAATCGAGCGCCGGAGCGAAATGGTTTTCCCCGATGAGAGGGGGATGACCCGTCCTGCCGCGTTGTTGCGGGATGAAGAGAAGCGACTCGCGTCGATCGTCGGCTTGCCATGCATCGATCAATTGCGAAATCGTTTGGGGTGAAACGAGTGGGATATCCACGGGTAAGAGAAAACAGCCTTGAAAACGCCCTTCACGGTGCACGTGGGCAATGCCCGTTCGAATCGAGGAAAACATGCCCGTTTCGTAGTCCAGATTGTGAACGGTCCGTGTGCCGAGCGCGTGCGCGTGCTCGGTCACGATCTCGCGCGCGTGTCCGGTGACGACGACGCTCGAAATGACGCCGGCGGCGCGAAAAGAGTGCAGCGCACGCTGTAAAAATGTTTGTTCTCCCAAGTGGCACAGGGCTTTCGGTGAGCCTCCCATGCGGGTGGAAAGTCCCGCCGCGAGGATGACGGCGCATAGATTTGTCATCGGCGGATTTCTTTGCCTCGGCGCCAGGCGATGAGTTCGGCGGCAATGCTGACGGCGATCTCCTCCGGCGTGTCGGCTCCGATGTCGAGCCCGATGGGCGTGTATACGCTGTCGAGCGCTTGCGCGGAGATGCCGTACTCCATCAGGTTTTTGCGGATATACCCCCATTTGCGACGGCTGCCGATCATGCCGACGTAGCCGGCTCGCACTTCGAGCGCCGCGGTGAGCACGTCGCGGTCGTGCGCGTGTCCTCGCGTGAGGATGACGATGCCACTTTGCGCGCCGATGCGGGCGGTTTTCAGATACGCGGCGGCGTCTTCGTGCCGCAGGGTCGGCAGCAGTTGGGTCTTTGAATGCGGAAAACGTTCGGCGCTCGCGAATTCGGGCCGGTCCTCCAGGATGACCGTTTGAAAATCGATCGGGTACGCGAGGTCGGCCACGGCCTTCGCCACATGCCCGCCGCCGAAGATGTGCAGCGTCCAGGGAGCTGGGAAAGGCTCGATCAGGTAGACGTCGCCGGGAGCGTTTTCTGGGGACAGCAAAGGTTCTTCGGCTGATTTTGCCTCGCTCAGGACGTGTTCGGGAATCGTTTCGGGGCCG
>JAVBRL010000165.1:0-8046 GCA_031547985.1 Synergistaceae bacterium | reverse complement strand
GAGACGATCGCGAGCGCGAACAGCTGCTGCCCCGCGTACGGCAGCAAACGGTGCACGAGCATCGGCATCACGGTGTCGGGGTTCGCGATGCCGGGGCCCAAAACAAGGCGCGAGAGGCCGCCGGCGAGGTACGCGCCCCCCACGACCACCGAAAGCGTGAACATGGCCAATAGCGAAATCCGCACCGTCTCCTCGCGGCTTTTAAGCGCGAAATGGCGCTGGATCAGCTGCGACTGTGCCCAGACACCGACCGATGTCACAAGCATCAGATTCACGACGTTAAGCCCCTTGCCTCCCGAGGCGAACGCCAAAAAACCCCGATCGGCGGCCTCCGTGGGCGGCAGCGCGGCCAGGGCCGAGAATCCGGCTTTGAGCCCCCCGACAGCCTGCACCACGGCGAAAAGCAGCGCGGCGACGCCCAAAAACATGATCGCACCCTGGAACGCCTCCGTGTAAAGCACCCCGCGCAATCCACCCCACATAACCCCCAGCCCCACCAGTGCCACGAGGATCACGAGCGCCTGCGCCATCGAAAGCGGCAACACCCCCGCCAGCATCATCGCCGCTCCCTTGAAAACCGCCGAACCGTATACCACGAGCAAAATCGCCGAGAGCAACCCCAAAAACGGCTGCAGCCCCTTCGCGCGATAGGCTTTGGCGATCAGCTCGCAGGCCGTCTTGACCTCGAGCCGACGCTGCCACAGCCGTGTGGGCCACGCCAGAAAACGGTAGACGAACCACGTCCCGAGCCAGACGTTGCCGGCGGCCACCAGGAGCATCGACAGTCCCAACTGGTAACACAACCCCCCAAACCCCACGAGTGCGACGGCGGAAATGTATGTCGCCATGTACGCGAACGCCTGCACGACGACGCCCACGCGCCCGGGCAAAAGCGCGTCGCGGTTCTTGGCCCACGCGGCGAGCCCCAAAAGCGAAAGGGCGTATCCCGCCCAAATGATCAAAACGAGCGCGTCCATTAGATTTTTTTCCTCACGAGCATGAAGACGAAGCGGAAAAACGACCACCCCGCCGACCAGACTAAAGAAAGAGCGATGGCAAAAACCCAGATATCCATTCCCAAAAACGACATTTTTTATTCCTCCATCTATTCCTCAAAAATTATATTCTTCTAAAACCTCGCACAAAAAAACCGCCCCTCGGTGAACTCCGGGAGCGGCTTTTCGTCGTTTGCGTCCTCGCGTGTTGCGAATTTTCGCGAAAAATCACGTGGCGCGTACACCCACCCGGCTTCGGTATCGGCGATCATCGGCATACGCTCCGTAATAATATCGCGTTCCTTTATGGGCCGTATCTCGTTTTCGCACCGACATCCGAAGACCTCCTCGCTTTAAGTGGAATCGCTTACACTGGAGTGAAGTGTAAAGGCACTTTATCGCAGTGTCAAGTAAGAAAGTAAAAATCGCAAAACAAAAAAAAATCGCCCACTCGAATTTCGAGCGGGCGATTTTCTAAGAACCGATTTGCGAGAACAGACCGCGCTACTTCGTCAAGAGCGTGAGCATGGCTCCCGCGGCGACGGCCGTTCCGATAACACCGGCGACGTTGGGACCCATCGCGTGCATCAGGACGAAGCTCCCGGGGAACTCCTGGGAGATGACCTTCTGGCACACGCGAGCCGCCATCGGCACAGCAGAAACGCCCGCGGCGCCGATAACCGGATTGATCTTGTTGCCCGAAAGGATCCGCATGACCTGCCCTAGCGCGACACCGCCGGCCGTGCTGAAACCGAACGCGATCAGCCCCAGGCCGATGATCTTGATCGTCTCCATGCGCAGGAAAGAGTCGGCGCTCATCGTCGCGCCGACCGAAATGCCGAGGAAGATCGTGGTCGCGTTGAGGATCTCGTTCTGCGCGGCAAGCGACAGGCGTTCCGTGCAGCCGCATTCGCGCATCAGGTTGCCGAACATGAGCATCCCGACGAGCGGAACGGACGCGGGGAGGATCAGGCCGCAGGCGAGCGTGCTGATGATCGGAAACAGGATCCGCTCGAGGCGGCTCACCGGGCGCAGCTGCTCCATACGGATCGCGCGCTGTTCGTGCGTCGTCATAAGCTTGATGATCGGCGGCTGGATCAGCGGCACGAGCGACATGTAGCTATAGGCCGCCACCGCCACGGCAGGCAAGATATCACGCGCCAGTTTGGCACATAAATAGATAGCCGTGGGGCCATCCGCGCCTCCGATGATACCGATGCCGGCCGCCTGCTGGATCGTGAAGCCCATGAACATCGCGCCGATGACGGCCACGAAAACGCCCAACTGAGCCGACGCGCCGAGCAGAAACGTGATCGGATTGGCGAGCAGCGGACCGAAGTCCGTCAACGCGCCAATGCCCATGAAGATGATGATCGGGTAGAGCTCGTGGTCGATCCCCATCTTGATGTAGTACAAAAATCCGCCGGAGTGCATCCCCGGGGCCGGGCCGTCGACGATGCCGGAAAGGGGCAGGTTCACCACGAGGCATCCAAACGCGATCGGCATCAACAAGAGGGGTTCGAACCCCTTCGCAATGGCGAGATAGAGCAGGATAAAGGACACGAGGAGCAGGACGAGGTTACCCGAAGTCAACCCCACAAGCCCCGACTGCTCGACAACGCCCTTTAGCGCCGTTGTGTATAGTTCCATAAATTTTGACCTCCCGTCTTAAGCTAAAAGCCCTTGTCAGGCTCAGCCGATAACGAGGAGCGTGTCACCCGTATTGACCGAATCGCCTTCTTTGCAGCTGAGTTGCGTGACCGTTCCAGCCGCCGTCGCGAAGCTTTCGTTCTCCATCTTCATGGCTTCGAGGATCAGTACGAGCTGCCCGTTCGTCACGCTGTCTCCCTGCTTGACGTGCAGCTTGAGGATCTTGCCGGGCATCGGCGCGGTGACCGAACCCGCGCCGGCTGCCACAGGGGCGGGTGCCGGCGCGGCAGGAACTGGGGCGGGGGCAGGAGCCGCCGCCACCGGAGCAGGGGCCGGAGCCGCTACGGGAGCCACCACAGGTGCGGCAGCACCGCCGGCTTCTTCGACAACGACATCATAGCTTTTGCCATTTACGGAAATTCGGTAATTACGAGCCATCTACAAAAACCTCCCAGAATTTTTTTCGCGTCAATCGTATCGATTGTCGTCGTGATTTTTTTGGAGCCCACTCGCCACGAGGCGGTTTTAACCCTCGAATCCCTCGGTGTTCTGCAAACGCCCGGTGACCCGCCATGTCGTCGCGGCGTGTTTCGTCACAGGCGAAAAAGAGATCACGCGAGCGGCACCACCGCAACAAGCCGCCACCGCCGCCGAGATGACGGCGATCAACTCTCCATCATCCACAGCAACTGCGGCCGCTGGGGTCGAAGGAGCGGAGGGGGTCGATGGAGGTGTTCCGCCAGCCGGAGCACTCGGCTGAGCGGCACCTTTACCCTTGCCCTCGATTGTGTGCGCGAGGATCTTCGTCCCCATCATCACGAGCATCAGGCCAACAATGACCAAAAACACGATGCTGAACGCGATGCAGGACATGACCAACCCACCAAAAGCACCTACAAAGTGCGAAGAAATCGAACTCATATTTCCCGCCCTCCTAGTTCGGCATAATGCCGTGTTTGCGCTTCGGCCGCAACTCTTTTTTCTCTTCGGTCATGCAGAGCGCCTCGTAAAGAGCCGGGCGCGTCTCCTCGGGGAGCACGACGCGATCGACGAACCCACGGGCCGCCGCCACATAGGGGTTGGCGAACGCTTCGCGATATTCTTCGATCTTCTCGGCACGCATTTTTGCCTGGTCGGGTGCTCCTTCGATCTCCTTGCGGAAGATGATGTTGGCGGCACCTTCGGCTCCCATGACGGCGATCTCGGCCTGGGGCCAAGCCAGCACGACATCCGCCCCAAGGTCCTTAGAGCACATGCCGATGTAGGAACCGCCGTATCCCTTGCGCAGGACGATCGTGATCTTGGGAACGGTCGCTTCGCTATAGGCGTAGAGCAGTTTCGCACCGTGGCGGATGATGCCTCCCATCTCCTGGTTGAGGCCCGGGAGGTATCCGGGAACGTCCTGGAACGTCACGATGGGAATGTTGTACGAGTCGCAAATGCGGATGTGGCGGCTTGCCTTGTCGGAAGCGTTGATGTCGAGGCAGCCCGCGAGCGCCTTCGGCTGGTTGGCGATGATTCCGATCACCCTTCCGCCCACGCGCGCGAAGCCCGTGACGATGTTGAGCGCGTAGAGCGGCTGAGCTTCGAAGAAGTCGCCGTCGTCCACGACGCGCTTGATGACGTCGCGCACGTCGTAACCCTTGTTGGGGTCGACGGGAACGGCGGTGCGCAGCTCGGCGTCCATCCGCGTGGTGGGATCGGCCGTCTCTTTAAAAGGGGGCTCCTCCATGTTGTTGCTGGGAAGGAAGCTCAAGGTCTTGCGGACCTGCGCGTAGCATTCGTCCTCGTTGTTCGCGAAGAAGTGCGCCACGCCGGACGTCTGATTGTGGGCACGCGCGCCGCCGATCTGCTCGGACGTCACGTCTTCGCCCGTCACGGCCTTGATGACCTGCGGGCCCGTGATGTGCATGATGCCGATCTTGTCGACCATGTAGACAAAATCCGTCAGAGCTGGGCTGTAGACAGCGCCGCCCGCGCACGGCCCCGCGATGACCGACAGCTGCGGCACGACTCCGCTCGCCTTCACGTTCCGGAAGAAGATGTTGCCGTATCCCGAAAGAGCATCGACGGCCTCCTGGATGCGAGCGCCGCCGGAGTCGTTGATCCCCACGCACGGCGCGCCGTTCGTCGTCGAAAGGTCGAGGATCTTGCAGATCTTTTTCGCGTGCGCTTCGCCCAGGGAGCCGCCGATGACGGTGAAGTCCTGGCTGAAGACGTACACGATACGCCCTTCGACCGTCCCGTAGCCCGTGACGACACCGTCTCCGGGGAAGACGGTCTTTTCCATGCCAAAGTTGTTGCAGCGATGTTCGACAAATTCATCGATCTCGACAAAACTCCCGGGATCAAGGATCTTCTCGATACGTTCGCGAGCCGTCAATTTGCCCTTTTCGTGCTGCTTCGCGATCGCCTTCTCACCGCCACCTATGGCCGCCTTTTTCCGCTTTTCAAGCAGCTTCTCACACAATGAATCGATGGTACGATCCGCCATTCCCAAAAACCTCCTTAGAAGTTGTGCGTAACTTAGCGCTGACTCAGTTCGAGAAGAATTCCGCCCGTCGATTTCGGGTGGACAAAAGCGATCAATGCACCGCCAGCGCCCTTGCGAGGTTTCTCGTCGATCAGGCGGAAGCCCTTGGCTTTCATCTCAGCCAGTGCCGCCTCGAGATCGTCGACGCGGATCGCAAGATGGTGAATTCCCTCGCCCTTCGCCTCGATGAACTTGGCGACGGTACTGTCGGGGGAGGTCGCCTCCAGCAGTTCGATCTCCGTGTCCTTGATCGGCAGGAAAGCGGTAGTGACCTTTTGTTCGTCCACGGTCTCGCGTCCGTGGCATTCGATCCCCAGCGCGCCCTCCCAGAATTTCAAGGATTCGTCGATGTTCTTAACCGCGATGCCGATATGGTCCACTACGACTGGTTTCATTTTATAAGCAGCTCCTTTCCTATTTCGAGGCTTTGCCTTCTACGGCCTTCTGAAGCCACTCGATGCACTCAGTCGTCGGTGTTCCGGGACCAAAGATCGCCCCCGCGCCCGTTTCGATGAGTTTCGGAACATCGGCTTCCGGAATGACGCCGCCACCGAAAACGATGATGTCGGACGCGCCCTTCTCTTTGAGGAGGCTCACTACAGCCTTGAAATAATGCTCATGCGCGCCCGAGAGGATGCTCAGCCCGATCGCGTCGGCATCTTCCTGGATCGCCGTCTCTACGATCTGCTCCGGGGTCTGCCGAAGGCCCGTGTAGATGACCTCCATCCCCGCATCTCGAAAAGCCCGCGCGATGACCTTGGCCCCGCGATCATGCCCGTCCAAACCCGGCTTTGCAACGACAACGCGAATCTTCTTCATAATTGACGCTCCTCCTTTTTAAACTACAGGCTTTTTAAAGAAGCTTTAAAGAACTACGTTCTCTTTGTATTCGCCAAAGACTTCGCGCAAAACTCCGCAGATCTCGCCTTCCGTCGCGTAGCAGTGAACCGCGTCCAAAATCACCGGCATGAGGTTGTCGCTGCCCTGCGCCGCTTTGCGAATCGCTTCCAGCGTCGTCTTGACTTTTACGTTGTCGCGGCCTTCTTTCATCTTCTGGAGCTTCTTGACCTGATTGTCGCCCACGCGCGGATCGACGCGCAGGATCTGCATTCCCGACTGATCCTCTTCGATCTGGAACTTGTTGACGCCGACGACGATGCGGTCACCCGTTTCGATCGATTTCTGGTAATTGTAAGCCGCATCTTGGATATGCTGCTGCGGATAGCCCTTTTCGATCGCGGGCATCATGCCACCCAGGTCGTCGATCTTCTTGATGTATTCCCAGGCGCCCTCTTCGATCTGCTTCGTGAGGGACTCGACTGCGTAGCTTCCCGCCAGGGCATCGACCATGTTCGTGATCCCCGACTCGTAAGCGACGATCTGCTGCGTGCGCAACGCGATGCGCACCGATTTGTCCGTCGGAAGCGCGATCGCTTCGTCGAGGCTGTTCGTGTGCAGCGACTGCGTCCCGCCGAGGACTGCGGCCATCGTCTGGATCGCGACGCGGACGATGTTGTTCTCGGGCTGCTGCGCCGTCAGGGTGCACCCAGCCGTCTGCGTATGGAAACGCAGCATCTGGGCGCTCTTTTCCGTGACGCCGAAACGCTCCTTCATGATACGCGCCCACACTTTGCGCGCCGCGCGGAATTTCGCGACTTCCTCGATGAAATCGTTATGGGAATTGAAGAAGAACGATAGGCGTTTGCCGAAGACGTTGGGGTCCTGCCCCGTCTTGACGGCGGCGTCGACATAAGCGATCCCGTCGGCGAGCGTGAAGGCGACTTCCTGGATCGCCGTCGAGCCCGCTTCGCGGATGTGATAGCCCGAGATCGAGATCGTGTTCCACTGCGGCACGCTCTCGCTGCAGAACTTGAAGATATCCGTGATCAGCCGCATGGAGGGCTTCGGCGGGAAGATGTACGTCCCGCGGGCGATGTATTCCTTCAGGATGTCGTTCTGGATCGTACCGGAAAGATCCACCCTCTTCGCGCCCTGTTTCTCGGCCACCGCGATATACATCGCGAGCAATACGCCGGCAGGGGCGTTGATCGTCATCGACGTGGAGACTTTTTCGAGGGGGATCTGGTCGAACAGGACCTCCATATCGGCCAAGCTGTCAATCGCGACACCGACCTTGCCCACTTCTCCCTGAGCCATGTGATGATCCGAGTCGTAGCCGATCTGCGTCGGCAAGTCAAAAGCGACCGACAAGCCGGTGGTTCCTTGCGAAAGGAGATAGCGATAACGCCTGTTGGAATCTTCCGCCGTTGCGAACCCCGCATATTGGCGCATCGTCCAGAAACGGCCACGATACATCGTGGGCTGAACGCCCCGCGTAAAGGGGTATGTTCCCGGGAAACTGAGGTCCTTGACGTAATTGACGTCCTTGACATCCTCCGGAGTGTAGATACGCTCCAACGGAATGCCTCCGCTTGTGGTGAAAGTCTCCTTTCTCTCGGGGAACTTGGCCAACGATTTGTCCACACCAGCCTGATACTTTTCTTTTGCCTCACCAATTGCACGCAGTTCTGCTTCTTCGAACATCATTTCTCGCCTCCCATATTCTCGCAGATATGGTTCTAAAAAATACTCCATACGCGGACGCAGAAAAAATAACGGGTTCCACATTCCTCCATTGCAAAGTATTAAGCAAATCAGAAGAAAGCGCAATACATCGGATGAAGTTTCGGAAAATTCAATTGAACCAAATGAACCTCCATATACTGCTTTTTGCTATAATCGCCTTACTGAATCACCCGTAAGATTCGAGCATGATCAAGACGACGGAGGTGGACTCTTTGGAAATGCGTCCATGTGAGCTCTGCAATAAAATATTCAGCACGAACGGGCCGACGATCTGTCCCACTT
>JAVBRL010000149.1:0-6854 GCA_031547985.1 Synergistaceae bacterium | reverse complement strand
AAAAAGCGATAGCTCCCGTTTTGTAAAATTTCACGAGAAATTTTCGAGAAACAGGTTGCGTTTTGCGACCCTCTTGCGCAGTTTATTATATAGAGACGTCTCGCTTTTGAAACACCCGCGCTCATTCCATCCGTATCCGCGCGCGCAGATGACCCGTTGCAACAAGCGAAGATTCACGCGAAACATACAAAAAATAACGCAACACCCCCCGACAAGCGACCGAGCCCCGCGCATGAGCAAACCATGCGCGGTGTCCCGGTCGTTTTGTTGTATTGATAATACGTAAATTACGTAATATGATTGTGTCGTTAGGAGGCAGGGGATATGAAGCGAAAGGATTTGATCAAGAAGTTGACAACGGCGGGCTATCGTGAGAGCAGAAACAACGGAGGACACGCCATCTATGAGAAAAAAGGCGGTCGTCCGGTACAAGTCCCCAACCACAACGAGATCAACGAAAATACGGCGAGGGCCATCTTGAAAGCGGCGGGACTGTGAAGGAGGCGAGCTTTGTGGAATACATCTATCCGGCGATTTTTCATGCAAACGAAGACGGCAGTTACACGATCACCTTTCCCGATTTACCGGGCTGCATCAGCGAAGGCAAATCGCTGGGAGACGCTCTGCATATGGCCCAGGATGCGTTGACGCAGTGGCTCGAGTATCTAATCGAAAAAAAAGAACCAATTGCTAAAGCGTCGGCAATCGGGCAAATCGAGGCAAAGGACAAAGAGTTCGTCAATCTCATTCGTGCCAATGTAAGAGACGGACGTGCCGTCAAACGCACCGTCAGCATTCCGAAATGGATGGATGACAAAGTCATCGAGAATAAATTGAGCTTGTCTCGCGTTCTGCAGGACGCCTTAAACGAAAGGCTACCTTCGCATTAGGCGATCAAATTTGCCTACAGCAGTTCTCCGAAACGCCTGATGTAGATTTTTTTGAAGGCCGTCACGAGCGCCAGGTACGCCGCGACCGTGAACGCGAGCCACAGGAAATACACCGCGGGCGGTTTACCCATGTCCAAATGAACGCCCAGCGGCGTATAAGGCAGCAACGTACCGCACAGGATCCCGAAACCCGTCACCGCCGTAACGGCAAACGACGCCCGGCTTTGCAAAAAAGGAACTTTCGGCGTCCTCAGCGCGTGAATGACGAACGTCTGCGACCAGAGCGACTCCACAAACCAGCCCGCGTTGAAAAGCGCCGCGACTAAAACCTGTTGCCGGGCCCCGAGTTCGTGATACGAACCTCCCAGCGCTTGCGGGCAGATCACGAAATAAAGCAGCAGGTACGTCGTGATGTCGAACACGGAGCTCGTGGGGCCAAACCACCTCATGAACGACGCGATCGACGACGCCTCCCATTTGCGGGCTTTCAGCAGGTACTCGCGGTCCATACCGTCCCACGGAAGCGACACGCACGAGATATCGTAGATCAGGTTCAAGGTGAGCACCTGGATCGGCAGCATCGGCAAAAAGGGCAAAAAGTAGCTCGCGATCAGCACCGAGAACATGTTCCCGAAGTTGGAGCTCGCCGTCAGCTTCGTGTACTTCATGATGTTCCCGAATATCTCGCGCCCCGCGACGATGCCGCTTTTGAGGATCGCAAGGTCTTTGCCCAGCAGCACGATGTCCGCCGACTCCTTGGCGATGTCCACGGCCGTGTCGACCGAGATCGCCACGTCGGCCTCCTTCATTGCCGGCGCGTCGTTGATGCCGTCTCCCATGAATCCCACGACGTGCCCGCCGTCCCGCAGCGCCCGGATCACGTCGGTCTTCTGCTGCGGCGAGAGTTTTACGAAAACGTCGTTTTTCTCGGCAGCCACCCGCAGTTCCGGCGCGGTCATCTTCTCGAGGTCGGCGCCCGAAGCCACGTTCGCAGCGGCGAGGCCTACCTGTTTGCAGACGGCGCGCGTCACGAGCGCGTTGTCCCCGGTCAGGATCTTCACCGCCACGCCGTGCTCCCGGAGCGCTTCGATCGCGGAGCGGACCGTCTCCTTCGGCGGGTCGAGAAACGCCAGATAACCGATCAGGATCATGCCGCACTCGTCGGCGACGCCGAATTCTCCGGCGACAGGAGGGTCGGGTTTACGCGCCACAGCCACCACGCGCAACCCGTCGCCGTTCAATCGATCGACCGTTTCCAGGATGGCCGACTGGCGTTCGTCCGAAAGCGGCTCGACCGCTCCGCCATATTCGACGTGCGTCGAAACCGCCAGCATCTCCTCGACCGCACCCTTCGTGATCATCTGCGTCCGCCCGTCAGGACCGCGCACGACGACGCTCATTCGGCGGCGCTTGAAGTCGAAGGGGATCTCGTCCACCTTTTCGTACGCATCCGTCGACACGTGCAACTCCTCGTGCCCCGCGCGGATCACTGCCACGTCCATCAGGTTCTTGAGCCCCGTCTGGTAGTAACTGTTGAAAAAAGCGTGCCACAGCACGCGCGGATCCTCATTGCCCGTCACGTCCAAATGACGCTGCAGCACGACCCGGTCCTGCGTCAGCGTGCCGGTCTTGTCCGTGCACAGGATGTCGATCGCGCCGAAATTCTGGATCGAGCGGACGTTTTTGATCACGGTCCCCCGTCGCGACATATCCATGGTCCCCTTGACGAGGTTCGTCGTCACGATCATCGGCAGCATCTCCGGCGTCAGCCCCACCGAAACGGACACGGCGAAGAGGAACGCCTCGAGCCAGTTTCCCTTCGTGAGCCCGTTGATCACCAAAACCGTGGGCGCCATGACGGCCATGAAGCGAATCAGCAGCCACGAAACCGAGCGGATCCCGCGGTCGAAGCTCGTGTCGCACTTTTCCTTCAATACGTCCGAGGCGATCCGCCCGAACTGCGTGTGTCCCCCCACCGCGACGACGACGGCGACCGCCGCGCCGGTGACGACGCTGCTTCCCATGAAGACGATATTGCGATAATCCGTCACGCTTTTACCCGCCGTATCCTCGACATCCGCGAACTTTTCGACGGGGTGGCTTTCTCCGGTCATTGAGGACTGGCTGACGAAAAGGTCTTTCGAGTGAACGATCCGCATGTCGGCGGGGATCATGTCGCCAGCGGACAGATGCACGACGTCGCCGCGGACGATCTCCTCCATGGGAAGCTCCTCGTCCTCGGCGAGCCCTTTGCGGATCACCTTGGCGCTCAAGCGCACCATCGCACCGAGTTTCTCGGCCGCCTGAGAGGAGCGCACGGACTGCACAAAGCTCATGAACGTGCTGATGCCCACGATCGCCAAGATGATGACGGCGGCCGACGGGTCTTTTTGCCCCGCCGGCGCGGCCGCGTAGTCGGTGAAAAACGAAACGCCCGCCAAAACGACGAGCACGAGCGTGAACGGCGTCGCGAAAGCCTTGACGATCTTCTTCGCCCAGGTCTCTTTTTTTTCGTGGACGATCTTGTTGGCGCCGAAACGCTCGCGGGACTCCCGCACGGCCCGCTCGTCGAGCCCCTCGAGCGTTACGCCGAAAGCCGCCAGGGCTTCGTCGGGTGTCCGATTCGCGAATCCGGCGTAAAGATCGCTCGTTTCCATGGCAGATCACCTCACAAAGATCGCAAATACAAAAAAAGGGCCCGCGCCGCGCTCACGCGGCCCATGGCCCCTTCGTTCTCTTCTGGGTGGAGTATAGCAGATCTTACCCGCTCGGCGTCACTTTTCGAGCCACTTGCGAAATTCCGCAATCTCGCGCGATTGCTCCTTGATGATCGCGTCCGACAGTGAAAGAATCTCCGCGTTTTTCGTGTTCTTTTTCGCGAGCTCCGCCATGTCGATCGCCGACTCGTGGTGCGGGATCATCAGGCGCACGAAGTCGCGGTCGTTTCTCGTCTCCTCGACCATGCCGCGCATGTCGCCGTCCATAGCATCGTAAAATTTTTTGTCGACGCCCCCCAGCTTGTCCACGGCACGTTGCATCGTCTGGATCTCCTGCGACTGCGTCCGGATGATGTCCTTGGCCCAGCGGCGGACCTTCGTGTCGCGGGTCGTGTCTTCGACCTTGCGCGCCATGTCCACCGCGCCCTGATGGTGGGCGATCATCATGGAGTAAAACCCCACGTCGAAATCCCGCCCGTGAAGAGCCCCCAGACGCTCCATCGCGCCCGCGTCGTGCCCGTGGTGTTCCATCGGCGCCGCGCGAACCCGCGACACGAACAGAACCGACAGAATCAAAAGCAGCAGAATAAGGGAAAGGAAAATTTTCCCCACTCGTCCGATCACATCCATACAAAATCCCCCCCTTGCGATTTTCGGTCTTAATTAGCATGATTATAAACTAAAACCGAAATCTTGCCACCTGGGGAAAAAGGAGATGTGTTCAGGCGAGTTTCAATATTTCCGAGACGAACGCCTCACTCGCCGCGGCGTTTTTTCCAGGCCGACACGACGGACAAAAACGCGCGGCCGTAGCGCTCTAGCTTCGCCCGCCCCACGCCCGGGATTTCCAAAAATTCGTCCGGCGAACGGGGCAGCGAGCGGCAGATCTCGATCAATACGGCGTCCGAAAAGACGATATAAGGCGGCACACCTTGCGCGTCGGCGAGGGCGCGGCGCGTTTTGCGCAGCGCCTCGAACAGGTCGTCGCGGCCGGCGAGGGAGTCGCCGCGCATCTGCCCCGCGCCTTTGGGGCCGCTCGCGCGCCCCGGCTTTTTGTAGGCGCGTTTGCGCATCAAAAGCCGCTCCCCGTTTTTCAGGAAAGCGCGCGTCTTCGCCGTGAAGTCGAACGTCGGGTACGAACCGTCCCCGCACTGTAGATAGCCGTCAGCCACCAGAAAATGCACGATCTCGCGGATCGCGTCCTTGCGCGTTCCCTTGAGCAGCCCCCACGTGGAGATCGTGTCGAATCCCAGCTCGCGGATCTGTTCGCGCGTCGAGCCGCGCAACACGTCGGCCAGAAGCTGGATGCCCCACAAGCGTCCGCCGGAGCGCTCCGACATGCGGTAGACGCACGAGACGATCTTCTGCGCCTCGACCGTCACGTCGACGCGTTCGTTTTCGGCCACGCAGTTGCCGCAGGCTCCGCATGTGCGCAGTCCCTCCTCGCCGAAATATTCGAGGATGCGCGACCGCAGGCAACACGCCGTATTGCAATAGTCGATCATCGATTGGAGCTTGCGCGACGAAGCGATCTTCGCCACACCGTCCGCCTGCTGCTCGATGAAATAGCGCGCCGTCTGGATATCGCGCGCGCCGAAAAGCAGCACGCAATCGGCCGACGCACCGTCGCGTCCGGCGCGCCCCGCCTCCTGATAGTAGCTGTCGATGCTCGAGGGCATGTTGTAGTGCAGCACATAGCGCACGTTCGACTTGTCGATGCCCATACCGAACGCGTTGGTCGCCACCATGACGGAAGCGCGGTCGTACAAAAACGCCTCCTGGTTGCGCTTGCGCTCCTCGTCGGCCAACCCCGCGTGATAGCGCACGGCGCCGATATCGTGGGCACGCAGCAGCTCGCACGCGCTTTCGACGGCGTTGCGCGTCGAGCAGTACACGATCCCCGCCGACGGTTGCGATTTTTTCACATAGTCGAGCAGAAAAGCGTTTTTGTCGGAGGGGTGTTCGACCTGAAAAAAGAGATTCTCGCGGTCGAAGCCCGTCGTGAGGCGAAACGGGTCGCGCAGCGAGAGCTTGTCGACGATGTCGTCGCTCACCTCGGGCGTCGCCGTGGCGGTAAAGGCCGCGACGGCGGGGCGGCTGGGCAGCGCGGCGATCACGGAGGCGATCTTGAGGTACGAGGGGCGAAAATCGTGCCCCCACTGCGAGACGCAGTGCGCCTCGTCGACGACGAAAAGCCGCACGTCGAGCATTGCTAAGCGCTCGCGGAAAAAATCGCTTTCCAGCCGTTCGGGCGCCACGTAAAGCAGCGAGGCGCCGCCTTTGAGCGTGCGAAACGCGCCCCACAGCTCCTCGGAGGTCATCGAGCTGTTGAGCGTCACGGCGCGAACACCGTTTTGCACGAGCGCGTCCACTTGGTCTTTCATGAGCGATATCAGCGGGGAGATCACGACGGCGACGCCGCCTAAGGCCAGGGCAGGGATCTGATAGCACAGCGACTTACCCGCGCCCGTGGGCATGATACACAGCGCATCGCGACCCGAAAGGATCGTCTCGATCACCGATTGCTGTCCTTTGCGAAAAGAGGTGTAGCCGAAGGTCTCTTTGAGGATCGAAGCGGGGGATTTCAACGGAACGCGTCACAGCCTTTCCCTGTCGTGCCCGCATGCCGCGCGGACACGCCCCCCATTATGCCGCCAAACGCACCGAAAATCCAGCCGGCGCGTTTTTAAGATGACGATTTTTTGCTCAATTTTTTAGACCACTCCTCCGGTTTGAAACCCACAAGCACGAAATTCAGGCCCACCAGAAGGGGGCGTTTGACCAGCATGCCATCGGTCGCGAGCAGCGCGAGCTGATCGGCCTCGCTCATGTCGGGCAGTTTTGCGGAAAGCTCCAGCGCCTTGTACACGTTGCCGCTCGTGTTGAAAAATTTTTTAAGCGGCAGGCCGCTTTCGCGGTGCCATACCGCGATCTCCGCCGCCGTGGGGTTATCCGTCTTGATGTCGCGGACGGCGTATTCGAATCCGTGGTCGTCGAGCCATTTCCGCGCTTTCTGGCACGTGCCGCATTTCGGATAGCAGACAAACAGCATCGCACCGCCCTTACTTTTTCCCCAGCGGCATGATGACGATCGGCACTCCGCCTTGCAGTTTCAATTCTTTTTTGATCGCGTCGCCTTTGAGCGTCACGATGTAGCGCGTGGCGACCCCGGCGTTTTCCGCCGCCAGGTAGACGTTCTGCGACATCGCCCCCGCCGCGACGTAGCCGAACGTGTCGGCCGTCCGCG
>JAVBRL010000207.1:0-3361 GCA_031547985.1 Synergistaceae bacterium | reverse complement strand
TTCTAAAGTTTCTTCTTATTTCATCTCTTCGATCGCTTGGCGCAGGCGCTTGGATCCCTCGACGATCTCGGCTTCCTGGGCGAACGTGAAACAGGTACGCAATTCGTTTTCGCCGCCCGGGCCCGAGAAGAAGGCTGGGCCGGGGATGAAGGCGACGCCCTTTTCGAGCGCCTTGTCGAAAAGTTTCTGCGTGTCGACGCCCGGGATCTTGAGCCAGAAGAAAAAGCCGCCCTGCGGCTTTTTGTAGACGGTTTCGGCCGGCAGGTACTTTTCGAACGCGTCCGCCATCATGTCGCGCTTTGCCTTGTAGTGGGCGACGATCTTGGGCAGGAAGCCGTCGAGGTGCCCCAGGCGGCAATATTCGTACACCAGTCCCTGCGAGACGACCGACGTGCAGATGTCGACGCCCTGTTTGAACATCGTCATCGCCGCGATGAGTTCGGGAGCTCCGGCGATCCACGCGACGCGCGCGCCGGGAGCGAGAATTTTGGAAAAAGAGCACGCGTAGACGACACGTCCCGACGTGTCGAGCGAAAAGAGCGTCGGCAGCGTCTCGCCGTCGAAACGCAGATGCCCGTACGGGTCGTCTTCGAAGATCACCAGGTCGTACTTCTCGGCGATCTCGAGCATCTTTTTGCGGCGTTCGAGCGAGAGCGTCGCGCCCGACGGATTCTGGAAATTCACGATGCTGTAGACGAACGCGATCTTGCGTCCGGCGGCGCGCTCGCGCTCGATCACCTGTGGCAGCAGGTCGACTCGCATGCCGTCTTCGTCGCACGGCACGGGTGCGAAGTGGGCCGCGCGGTTTCTCATCGTGTGGATCGCCCCCGGATACGTGGGGTCCTCGACGATGATCGTGTCGCCGGGGTTCGCGAGCGTCGCGGTCAGCAGCTCCATCCCCTGCTGCGATCCCGTGGTGATGAGCATCTCCTCCGGTTTTGTCACGCGTCCCATGCGCGAGGCCATCCACTTGCCCACGAACTCCTTGAGGGGCAGGTAGCCGCTCGTGTCTCCATACTGCAGGAGGTCTTTGCCCTCGCGTTCGAGAATGGCCGCGGCCTCGCTGAAACCCTTGACCGGGAAGATCTTCGGGTCCGGGTTGCCGCCCGCGAATGAGATGACGCCCTCTTTTTTCGCCAAGTTCCCGATGCGGCGGATGGGGGAGGGTTGGATGCTTTTTGCGATGTCCGAGAAAATATCCTTCCAGTTCGATTTGGGTGCCGTCATGTCAATCTCCTCCTTATAAAAGTAAAACGGAAAATGTTGGATCGGGGTACTTTTTGAATCGAGCCAAGGATACCATAAACCTCTTCGCTATTGGGTCGTGGTTGATCCGATGTTTTTGCGGGCCGTGCGGAGGTCTGCGAGCATCGACTCGAACGGGTGGCGTTCGTTTCCGTAGTACGTGGCCGCGCCCGCGTGCAGTTCGATGTGCCGCGTGTTTTTGATCTTGGCGATCTTGAGGGTGTCGATGAACGCGGAATACAGGCGCTGGAGGAGGCGTTTGACTCCCAGGTTGGGAGTGTCGGGCAGCAGCAGCAAAAGCGAGCCGTCTTTCATGAGAAACGCGGAGTCGCACGTGCGGATGACCTGGCGAGTGGCGAGTGCAAAGCCGCGCCGGAGCTGACGGCGTTTTTCCTCCTCGGCGAGCTCGTCCTCGTGGCGGATTTTGAGCGTGAGTAAAACGGCCGAGAGTCGCCGGCGATAGCGACGTGCCGCTTCGAACTCCTCGAGCGTACGTTGGTGCGCATACTCTTCGGCGTACAGCCCCGTGTCGGGGTCGATCATGTCGATATATTTGCGGATCGTCTGCATGACGACGGGGTTGCCCTCGGCGAGGATCAACAAGGTGCGGTCGTTTCGCCGAGTTGTGTAGGGGATCCAGTTGCGGTTTTCGATCGGGACCATGCCGGAGTCGAGGTCCGAGATGACGTCGTTTAAAAGGGTGTTTTGCAGGGACTGTTTGTCTTTGTGGAGGGTCTCGGCCATCTTGTCGTTGACGGCGAAGACGTGGTCGCCTTCGTCGAGCAAAAGCGCCGGCGTGGGAATTTCGTCAAGCAGCGAGCTGATCGTGGCAACGGAAAGATCCGAGTCGAAAAGCCCTGGAGGTGCCGTGCTCAACTCTTCGAAAGGCGGACGCGCGGAGCCGAACGAGACGGAAAAAAAAGAGTTCCCGTACAGGTAAAAGGTGACGCCCGCCATGATGGCAGCCCCAACCCACGAAATCCAGGATGGAGCCCCCAGGAGCAACGGGGCGAACGTCAGGACGAGGGCGTGGGCCGCGAGCGCCGCCGTCATGAACTGTTGAGGGTTGTTTTCCTGATATAAGGCGGCCGCGGCGGCGATGAGGGCGAAATATCCGCAAGCGATTCCGATCCCGCCGGCGAGGGGGAAAGAAAACGAAGTCTGGCTCGGGTTGAAAAACGACGCCAGATAGATCAAGCTGCACAGAGCGATGGAGATGACGATCTGTAAAACGAAACCATAAGCAATGCTCTCGAAGCGCAGTCGAATGACGCTCTCCTCCCCAATTTATTTTTTTGGGTTTTTTTTATTATAATGGCATTCACAAACAAAATACTAGGAGACCGATTGGAGACTTCGCAATGACGACGACTTCCGCGCCGGGGCTGCTCTCGACGCAACAGATAAAACAGCTGGCTGCAGGACAGACCTTTAAAGGGATTTTCATCGTGACGAGCTGTTTTCGCAAAACGGACCGCAACGGGCGTCCCTATTGGGAGATGGGCGTTTCCGACGCTCACGGAACGCTCGAGGCGAAAATCTGGACCGACGCGGGCTGGTGGGACCGCTCGGGAAACGTGACCGAGAGCCCCATCCCCATCGACGTGGAGGACGCTTCGGTTTTGCTCTCCCTCGTGGGCAAGACGATGGGGATCGCCGGGAAGACCAACGATTTTCGCGGGCAGGTCCAGTACAATTTCAACTCGCTCACATTGCTCGATCAGGAAAAATATTCCCCGAGCGACTACGTACGGCGATCGCCTGTCGCCCCGAAAGAGCTGGCGGACCGCTTCGAAGCGCTTGTGGAAGCTTGCGGCCCCGTCGTGTGCGATTTTTTGCGTTTCGTTTTCGCAGGCGATCGATGGAAACGTTTTAAAGATTGGCCTGCGGCGGTAAGCCATCATCATGCCTACGCGGGCGGGTTGCTCGAACATACGGTGTGCGTCGCGGCTTCCGCGCGTGCGATCGCACAGAATTATCGCGAGCCGCAAACGCGGGTGGATATGGATGTCGTGATCGCGGGAGCCCTGCTTCACGATATCGGAAAGCTCGAAGCGTACACGGCATTTCCCGTTCCCGAGGTCACAACCGAAGGGGCTGTTTTGGAACATGTCTC